>SLMF01000127.1 GCA_007133715.1 Planctomycetaceae bacterium | reverse complement strand
GGAAAAATTGGAACGCCATTTCCGCTCCGTTGCATCGCTTGGTTCGTCAGGTTTCGGCGGTGGGTTCGTACTCGTACTCAGCATCGCGGTACTCGTACTCGATTCGATCCTCCGAGACCCCGGCCGTTGGCTGAATCAGTCGCGTCAACATCGATTCGATTCAGATCGCTTTTGCCTCGGAAATTCGAATCATCATCAATCGCATCGCAGACTCGCAGCACATCATGAATCGCGGCGCATTCTAGCGCCGATCCCCGAGCGATCTCAAAGAATCGATTCTTATCTTTGAGACTCCGATCGCGAGTCGATAAACGTCGAGTCGTTCATGATCGAAAGTTGGTTCCGCCATCACGATCCCTTCGAGTACGAGTACCGTTGCACTGAGTACGAGTACGACTGTCCTGAGGAACGACTGCGATCAGCGGGCGGCGGGAGTTGATATTGATCTCACCAAAAACCTTAAGCACCCGGACACGGGTTTCTTAACGGAACCAAAGAAGTAGGACGGACACTCCTGTCCGTCATTTCCCGCACGACGGACAGGAGTGTCCGTCATACATTGTGTTAGGCAACTCATGGCCGGGTGCTTACCACCGCCGCTCCGTTGCATCCCCTGGTTCGGGCGTTTCTTCGGTCTGGGATTCGTGCTCAGCGCAGCGGTGCTCGTTATCGTAATCGATCTCAGCGTTGTTCAGATCGCGGCCGCAGTGCCCATCCCCTTGGTCAACGCCATAAAGGCCGATTCCAAATTGACCTCCTCCTCGCGGAACAGCGTCAAGCGATGTCCGCGTTGGATCAGCAGCGTGGGCAGGTCGCTGTAATCCTGGACACCCGGCTGGAGCGTAGCCACGATCTGCCCGTTGCGTATCGCCACCGCGGCCACCTGTGGTTGGGCGTCCAGCAAGCGGGCCGCGGCCTCCGCGGGTCCGCAAACGCCGACCTGCAGCACGGTCTGCTGGCGAACCTGCCGCATCACATCGGCCACCGTCGCATTGACACTCATCACGCCCCGATCGATCACGCCGATCTTGTTGCAGATGTCCGCCAGTTCCGGCAGGATGTGGCTGGAGACGATGATGGTCTTGCCCATTTGGCCCAGGCGGCGGAGCAGATTTCGCATCTCGATCCGAGCCCGCGGGTCCAGACCGCTGAGCGGTTCATCCAACAGCAGCACCTGCGGATCGTGCAGCAGGGTGCGGGCCAGTCCCAGACGTTGGGTCTGGCCGCGGCTGAGCGTATTGGCATAGGCGTCGCGTTTGAAGTCCAAGTCCACGATCTGCAACATTTCGTCGCAGACCTGCCGCCGCCGGGGCCCCCGGATCCGATAGGCGGCCGCGAAAAATTCCAAGTATTCGATCACCCGCATGTCGTCGTACACGCCGAAGAAATCCGGCATGTAGCCGACCAGCCGCCGGATCTCGCGGGGACGCGTGTAGATCGAGTTGCCGCACACATAGGCCTCGCCCCAGGTCGGGTTCAGCAGCGTGGCAATGATCCGCATCGTAGTCGTCTTGCCAGCACCATTGGGGCCGATAAAACCGAACAGATCGCCCTCGTCCAACTTCAATTCGATGGCCCGGATGGCGAACATCTCGCCATATTTCTTGGTCAAGTCATGGGTCTCGATCACCGGGGTTCCTCCACAGGAAAGACAATTCGGTAGAGAGACGTCTGCCGATCGATCGCCTCTTCCAGCGACTGACCGGCTTGGGTCAGCGAACTGGCGGGCGGGCCGCGGCCGACCAGGATCGCTCGCCCCGTGCGCAAATGCTCGCTGAGATCCAGGTACGGATGATAGCGATGGGTCAAATCGGTGTAGGATCGGCCCCCGGCTGCATCGTGGAACATCAGTATCTCCAAAATCCGCGAGGCATCCAACGACGTCTGGTCCCAGGGCGTGCTGACATCCCGCGTCTCCACCACGCGACGACGAGTCAATCGCCACTCCAGATTCCGCGGCGGCAAGCCGTCAAACGAAATCGCCTGACCCGCACGCAACGTCCCGCTGATCGGGTACGTCCAGTTGCGAAACAACACCATGGCATCGTGCAGTTCCACCTCCAACGGATTGGACAACTGGCCGCTCAGCAGACCGTTGCGGTCGATCGTCAGTTCACTGCGAGGCGGCAAATCCAGTTCCGCCCACCACCGCGCCAGCAAGCTCTTGCTGGACGACACCTGGATCGGCATCCCCAACAGCTCCGGCGTGTTCGCACACGCCTGCGCCGCCTGGCGGATACCGTAGCCCAAAGGAAACAGCGTCGCGGTGGAAGCCGTGTTCAACCCGCCCAGCCCCTCGCCGGGTAAACCCTGCCAGCCGAACAGACGTCCCTCCGCGCCGATCGCGTCAAACGGCAGCGGCCAACGCGTCTCCAAACCCAAATCAAAGGCCGCCGTCTGCGGGCTGTAGACATGCATCCAGCTCGTACCCCGTGCCACCCCACGATCCATGTCAATATCTACCAAATCCACTTGGTTGATCTGAACCCGCTTGCCCGACAAGTGCGTGCTCAACAGAACCGCCAACAGGGTGAACGCGACCACCGTCAGCGGGAATGTCAGCCAGGTCCAGTGCATCCGCCCCCAACGCTTCAACAGGAAGTAGTCGGCGGGCCCGATCAGCAAGAGGTACACCAGTATCAAACCGGCGACCCACGAAAACTCGACCTGCGTTACGTCCGTGAACTGGTCCAGCGAAGCCCGTAACTGACCGCTGAGATCGTCATAGCCCAAATGCGTGATCTGACGGCGATCCGCACGGTCGGTGACTTGGCCCCGCTGCCCGACACTGTTCCTCAAAATCCGCCGGACCAGTGCCGATCGGCCTTGCCATTGATCGAAAGGGGGCTGCTCCAGATCAAACGCCAGGAACACAACCTGGCCCATCCCGTAGGGGTAACGGACAATCGTCGGCAGATAGCCCTCCGGACCGCCTGTCTCGCTGCTCTCCACCAACCCCCGGACTTCGGACAGCACGGCCATCGGCAAGCTGAAACGTCGGATTCGCTGGCCGCCCGCCGCCTCCAACCGCTCGGTCGAACTCGCATAATCCTGCAACCCGCTGGTGCTGCGCTGCGCCGTGACTTCGACCAACTCGCCCGGAGCGAGAGACGCCAAACGGCTGCCCGGCCCCAAAATCTGCTCCGCACGCTCCCCGACGCTCCAGACCAGACGCCCCCCCAATTGCAACCACTGGGTAAATGCCGCGTACTGCTCCTCGTCCATCTGTTCCAACAAGCTGGTCTGATGGGTTGCCACGATCACCGTGTCCACGCCGTCGTAACCGTACCAGTGGCGTGGCAAGGCGTCTGCCTGCCGTAATTGCTGGACAACCGCACGCTCGCGTTGCCGGCGGCGGAGGGCGTCCTGCTCGCCAATCGATGGGCCCAGCACCAGCAGCAGTTCCTCCGTCGCTTCCCGCGGCTGGGGCAACTCGCGCGCAGCAAAACGGTGCTCGGCTTTCACACGATCTTCCCGCCATAAGCGAACCCGCAGGGGAGAGGAGGCGCGCCCGTATTTCACGTAGCACAGCCACCGCCACCGATCCGCACCCACCCGCTCGCTGTGCAGACGCCGTTCGTCTCGGTAGGCTGCCTGAACGCCATCACCATCCGCCGTGGTCAGCTCGACACGCAGGGTCTCGGGGTCCGTCACGCCAGAAACCGTCAACCAAACGGGGGTCCAGTGGCCTAGCTTGTACGTGCCGTCAAAGCCGAGCTCCACACCCTCGATCTGCGGTGCGCCCACCGCGCTCCGAGCCAGGAGCACTGCCAGCAGGGGGATCGCCAAAAGAACGCGGAGAGTCGCCATAGGTAGGTAGGGACGTGCCGATTTTCGCCAGGAGAGGGGGTGTGCGTACAATCTGATTCCGTAAAGTATTACCCAAAGTCCCGCGTTGGCCAACCCGCAGAGTTGCTGTTCCCCGCCGAACCGCTTGGCACAACCTGTCACACGCGGGCTGAACCGTCATGCGTAGCCCGCGTGTTCTTCCCTACGTTTCCGCCCGGAGAAGGGTTCACATCCCTCCAACGCGTGCCCCGAAACAGGCCAGGGCCTCTCCGCACAAATCAGGGCTTCTCCGCATCCGAGCAACGGCAAATCGTCTGGCCACAACCGGGACAACCGGCCCCGTATTTCTCCCGCACCGCTCGTGTCAAATCGATGCCTTCCACGTTGGCAATGGTGGTGAGCCAAGCCAACACGTCGGCGAACTCTTCCATTTTGTCCGCGTGCGACCCCTCGCGCAGGGCGGCTGCCAATTCTCCGATCTCCTCGATCAGCCACATAAAGGTGCCGTCAACGCCCCGGGCCGCGTCTTTCTCTCCATACATTTCCCGAATCAACTGCTGGAAATCGCCAAGCGAGATCTCGGGCAAGGGGGCCGCATTGTGTTCTGTCATTTCGCTCTCTCTGGTGCTGAGTTGGGGGCGGGCGTCAGGCCCGGAGTGCGGGCCGCGAGTTGTGCGGCCGAGCGGGCCTGCTCTCGCTCCAAAAACGCACGCCCCACCCTCACGCCAATCGGGTCCCAGGGCAACGGCTCATCCATCGGATAGGGCTGGTGCAGAATGCGCTCGGTGTCCAGTCGCACGTCCGCCACGGCACGCCACCAACGTGCGGGGTGAAAGTGCTCGGACCAACTGTCCATCCGACCCCCACGCCGCCAAACCAACTCGATCACCTCGGCCATCCGGCGATCCCCGCGGCTGAGCAAACCCTCCAATAAACTGGTGTCGATCGCATGGCATTGAATCCGGACACATCGCAAGCGGCACTGCCGCCGCAAAAAAGCATGACTCTCCTGGAAATACGCCCGCCGCTGCATGGCGTTCCATTGATAGGGCGTGTGCGGTTTGGGAACAAAATTCGAGACGCTGGCCGTCACCTGCGGAAATCGCCCCCGCTGCTGCTTGCCAATCCGGGCAATCGTCTCCGACATCTGGATGATGCCCGCCAAATCCTCCCGAGATTCGCCCGGCAAACCGCACATGAAGTACAGCTTCACCCGCTCGTAATTGCTTTCAAAAGCTACCCGACAGCCTTCGTACAAATCCTCGTTCTTGATCGTCTTGCGGATCTGCTGACGCATGTCGTCGCAAGCCACCTCGGGAGCCAGCGTCAGGCCCGAGCGACGCTCGTTGCCAATCAACCGGGCCAGCGTCCGCAGTTGTTCGTTGACCCGCAGACTGGGTACCGATATGTTCACGCCCAGCGGCCGGAATACACGCTGTAGCTCGGTGACCAGCTCCTCAAAGTGCGGGTAGTCGCTGCTGGACAGCGACAGCAACGATATCTCGTTGAATCCGGTGTGGCGATAGCTCTCCCAAGCCGCGTTGACGATCGTGGCCACCGAGCGGATGCGAAACGGACGCTTGATCACCGTGCTCTGACAGAAACGGCATGTCCAGGGGCAGCCGCGCATGATCTCGATCGCGATCCGATCGTGAACACTTTCCACAAAAGGCACTACCGGCCGCGTCGGCAAGGGAATTGCATCCAAATCGGACACCACCGCCGGTTGGATCGTGGCAGGAACCCGATCACTCGTGCGGCGGTAGCCTGTCAGACGCCCGCCTCGATACTCGGGCTGGTAGAAGCGGGGAACGTAGGCATACGGCAGCTCGGCAGCCAGCTCTTCCAGTATCGCCGCCCGCTGGCGACGACCGCTCAACCCGCTGGCGGGGCCCGCGATCTGCGTCTGCAGCTGCTTCCACCGCTGGCAGACCTCATGCAAACTTGCCTCGCCATCGCCCAAAACAAATAAATCAATGAAGGGCGCCAGCGGCTCGGGATTCTGCGCACAAGGCCCTCCAGCCACCACCAACGGGTGCCGCATCGAACGGTCCGCCGACCGTAAAGGGATACGCCCCAAGTCCAACATGGTCAGTACGTTGCCAAAAGCTAACTCGTATTGCAGCGAAAAACCCACAACATCGAAGGCGTCCAGCGGCGTGAATGTCTCCAAACTCGTCAAGGGTATATCGGCCGAACGCAACGCTTGTTCCATGTCCAGCAAAGGGGCAAAGGACCGCTCGCAATACCAATCGTCACACGCATTCATCAGAGCGTACAACAACTGCAACCCGTGATGGCTCAGCCCGATCGTATAGGCATCGGGAAACGCCAGACACAGCCGCCCCCGCACCTCCCGCGGATCCTTGCGAACCATGTTCCACTCGCCACCCATGTATTGGGCCGGCATGCGGACTCGCGGCAAAATGTGCCGAATCAAATACTGCTTCAGCGGCGGAGCGTTCATCAACTCGTTTCTGGGGGCAGTCTGGCAGAGAAAGCAACGCGGGAATCGGCCCAGTGCGACGTCCCGCCCTCTTGCATGCGATGCGCATCGTCTACAATCTGGCAGGTTTTCGCCGTTTCCTCAACCGCCCTTCCTCAAAAAGGAGTAGCGAACATGGAGTTCGTGACAGTAGCCAAAATAGGTGATATCCCCGAGGGGCAGGGCGAGTCGTTCGTGGTCGGCGAGCACTTGGTCGCGGTCTTCAACGTGGGCGGCCAACACTGGGCCATCAACGACCTCTGCCCGCACATGGGGGCCTCGCTGGCCGAAGGCGATGTTCAGGACGGCGTCGTCAGCTGTCCCTGGCACGGCTGGCGGTTCCGACTGTGCGACGGCGCCTGGTGCGATAATCCGCGCATCAAGACCGAAAGCTTTCCCATCCGCATCGTGGAAGATCAAATCCAGATCGGCTTGCCCTGAAGCCCCTCCCCGAGCGATCATCAGGATGCCCCGCTCAAGCGGATGTTTTTCCAACGTGCCCGCCCCCGGTTCCTTGCGGTGTCCAGGAAGCCAGCAGCACCGCCATAGCCATCAGCAGGGTCGAGCCGACCACCCGCCACAGCTCGGCTTCCTCTCGGAAGAGGGCGAGCGACAGCCAGACGGCGAGCGGGATCTTGAGGTTATTCATCACCGCCAGCACGCCGGGAGCGGTGCGGCGTGCTCCCACGTTCCAGAGAAAGAACCCGAGCCCGGCCGGCACCAGCCCCAGATAGACCAGCGCCAGCCACTGGCCGGGTCCCAGCGTGGCCAGCAGCGAGGCGGGGTCGCCCTCGAGGATGGCCCACCACGCCGCGACGGCGACCCCGCCCGCATACAGCAAGGGAAAGTTGCTTGCGTCGCCCGCCTTGTCCTCTCCCACGCCACCCGTACCCATCAACACCCGATATGCCACCTGCCCGACAGCGAAGCAGAGGTTAGACAGCTGGATCAACACCACTCCGGTCACACTCCCGCCCGCCGCGGACCAGTCGCTGACGGTCAGCGCCGCTCCGACCAGGGCCAGTAGACAGCCGCCCGCCCATACGAGCAGCTGGAGCCACGGTCGGCCACGCGCACAGAGCCCGGCCACGATCAGCGGCGTGAAAGCCGTCATCAACGCCACCTGATGCCCCTGCAGAAAGCGAAAGGAGGACATGTAGAAGACGTACATCAGCCCGAACTGGACTGCCCCGATCGCGAACAGACCGCAGTTCTGCGCGAACGGGCGCGCGGGTCTGGCCCCGGTGAAAGCGAAGGGAAGAAAGAGGAACCATGCCAGGCCCAGGCGGACCAGCACAACCGAGGGCACATCGACGCCGCGCAGGGCACTGCCGATCAACCCGAAAGAAAAGGCCCAAAGAAACGAGGCGGTAAGAAGAGCGAGCATGAGCGTGGATCTCGTGGCACACCGCAACGAACGGTCTGGAATACGGAACTCCGACCCAGCCCCGCGCCCGTTTTGCGGCGGGGCGTTTTGCGGCGTGGCGTTTTGCGGCGGAGCGTTTTGCGGCGGGGCGTGGTCTCGGCTCCGCGAATCCGGTCGCATCCGTGGCCAACGGCGCGACCGGCGCGGCGGGTACCCCACGCCGACGCGCAGGTTGGCAGCCGTGGGGGCGGTGCGCTTCGGTTCAGCGTTGCGGGCGACTGGCCGTGCTCGCGGCGGGGCGTGACGTGGCGGGTTGCCCCGCCCGCGCCGTCGCCCGGCGGCCGCTTTGCGAGGTGCCCGCCAGGTAGTTGTCGATCTGTGCCGACTCGCGCAGCCGATCAAAGGTCTCCGCCATCGCCAGCCGCAGTTTCTTCTCGTGCAGGTCCTTGTACAGTTCCTCACGCACCACCTCGAAATCCGTGACCACCGGCTCGGTGCGTCCCAAGCAGCGGAGGATCACGTACTGCTCCCCGACCGCAATGATCCCCGACAATTCGCCCGGTTTCAGGCGGAAGGCTTCCTTTTCCACCAGCGGCTGACCACTGTGGCGGCGGAGCGGCGGTACGCGGCCGAAATTGGCCCGCGACGTCGGTTCCATCGAATACTGATGGGCCAGCTCGCCAAAAAACTGGTCGGTCGGATTGTTGCGAGCCATCTCCCAGACACTCTGCGCCTGGCGGTGACTGCCCAACACGATCGCCAGCAGTTCAACACGCTCGCCGAAGTTCGATTCGAAGCCCTTCTGCAGCGCCTCGTCACTGACCTCGACCTGTTCGCCCACCAGCTTTTTGAGCGCCACGGTGGGCCAGACCGCATCGCGTACGTACAATTCGATCGTCGTCTGGTCGCCCTCGGCCACTGCCTCCAGCCAGCCTTCGACATCCGCCCGCCCGTCGCGGGTCACATAACCAAAGGCCGTGGCCGCACGCGTCACCTCGTGGTCGATATCCTGTTCGTTCACCACCAGCTCGCGGCGACGCAGTTCCTGGCGGAGCAAGAGACGATTGATCTCGCCCATCAGGACCTCCTCTCCATGACGGGCCAAGCATTCCTCGGCTAGCTGGCGGAGCGTGATCTGGCGGCCGTTGACCACCGCCGCCAGACCGGGATAGCGAGCCTGCTGGTCCGCATCGCCCAGCACCTGGGTGATTTGAGCTTCATCCCGGACGTGCTGGAAAACG
>SLMF01000303.1 GCA_007133715.1 Planctomycetaceae bacterium | reverse complement strand
GCACTGCGCCAGATGAACTGCAGCAGCGACAGGGTGATTCCTGCCAGGACCCCCGGTTCGACGCCGAACACCAGGGTGGCTGCAAAGGTGAGAAGAAAGCACAGCCCGTCGGCCCGCTTCAAGCGGTACAGGCGGAGGCCCTCAGGGAACTCGATCAGCCCCATTACCGCGACCAGCACGATGGCAGCCAGCACGGCTTTCGGCAAGAAAGAGAACAGGGGCGTCAAGGCCAGCAGCACCAGCAAGACCAACCCGCCGGTGATCAGCGAGGCCAGCTGCGTCTTGGCGCCCGCACTGTGATTCACCGCGGTGCGAGACAGTCCGCCGGTCACCGGATAACCGGAGAAGAAGGCCCCGGCGACGTTCGCCAGCCCCAGTGCGCGGAGTTCCTGATCCGGATCGATCAGGTACTTTTCCCGAGCCGCGATGGATTGGGCAATGGCCACCGATTCCAGGAAGGCGACGAAGGCGATGGCCAGCGTGACGGGCAGCAGCTGGACGGCGATCGCCGCATCCCAGGCGGGCAGGGACAGCCGGGGCAGTCCCCGCGGCACCTGGCCCACCACCGCCACCCCCTGCTTGTCCAGACCCCACCACCATACGACCAGCGTGGCCACGATGACCAGCCCCATTGCGCTGGGGAAACGGGGGTGTTTGGCCTTCAGCCAACTCAAAACAAGGACACTGCTCCCCGCGATCGCGACGGTCAACGGATGCCACTGGCCCAGACCCCGAACCGACGCGAACAGCATCCCGAACACCGAAGCTTCGGCCAGCGGCAGGCCCAGCAGGTGCCTCAACTGACTGGCCGCAATGATCAGCGCTGCTGCGGACATGAATCCGGAAACCACCGCTCGCGACAGGAAACACACCAGGAACCCCGCCCGCAACAGGCCCATCGCCAGTTGGACGATTCCCACCATCAGCATCAGCAGCAGCACGATCGCGATATAGGCCGCCGATTCGGGCTCGGCCAAATCACGGCAGCCGGCCGCGACCATCAGGGACACGAGGGCCACCGGTCCCACCGCCAAATGGCGTGAGGAACCCAGCAGGGCATAGACCAGCACCGGCACGACCGAGGCATACAGGCCCACCACCGGCGGTAGACCGGCCAGCATGGCATAGGCCATCGCCTGAGGAACCAGCATCACCGCCACGGTGATTCCGGCGATCAGGTCGGAGCGCAGATAGGCCCGCGGGTAACGAACTATCCTTTCCCAGGCAGGCGATCGTTGGTCGAGCATCTGGGTCTTCGTTCTGTGAAGTGAATGATTGTTCTACGCCGACTCAGCCCGCCGTCGCCCGCATCCGGTGCAGGCGGTCCAGCAGTTGCCCCGGCTCCAGCTCGGCAGGCGCACGAGCCGTCCGGATTGCCAAAGCGGCCGCCACGCCCGCCGCCTCGCCGGTGCGGACCACATTGCCCGTCAAACGGTAGCTGCCCAAGGCATAACGGTCGCCCGAAATGCAACGACCGGCCAGCAGCAGGTTCTCCACATCGGCTGCGATCAGCGCACGATAAGGAATCTGATAAGGCCGAACTCGAAACCGGGGCGGCTGCGGCAAACCCTCCGGAGGCTCCTGATACGGATCATCGACCGCGTGGATATTGGAGCCCGAGCTGATCTCGGTAATCCCATCGTCGAACTGGGCTCCCCGGTCGAGATCTTCCCAGGTCAAGCGATAGAGTCCGCGGATCCGGCGGGTGGCTCGCACCCCGATCGCCGGGCCCGTCTTGATCAAGAAGACGTCCTTCCAATCCGGCCCGCCATGTTGGCGAAAAATCGCCACACACTTGCGGATCTCGCGCCGGCCCTCGATTTCGGCACGACTCAGCTGGCGGGCATCGGTCCCATCGACGCCATAGAACTGGGTGGCCATCAACTGGAACACGCCCGGCTGCCCCGGCTGGGGGAACAGGGTTACCGGCGGGTAACTGGGTTGCCAACCACCCCGTTCCAAAATCTCGACCAAGGCAGCCCCTTTGGCCGGTTCGCCCCGATAGCCGCCTACGGTACCAAACAAGGTGACCGGCTGGGTGCGGCCATCGAACTCGCGGCCCTGATCATATTGGCAGCCGGCGGCGGCCGCCACATCGCCATCGCCCGTGGCATCGATGATCACGCGGGCACGTATGAATTCCAACCCCGATTTACTGGCAGTGAACACGCCACGCAAGCGAGGACCGTCGGCCGCCACCGCCACCGCTCGCGTGTAAAACTGAGTCTCCACTCCCGCTTCGGCCAGCAGGTCATCCAGCAGGCATTTCATGTCTTCGATCACGTAGATGTAGCGGTTGAAGACCCGGTGCACGGGCAGTCGCTGGTGAAGTTCGGCATTCAGCCCATCGCGTCCGGCCCCCGCGATCAGGTGCGAGACGCCGACGGCGGTCCAGACCCCTCCCAGGAAAGGCAGGTTTTCCAAGAGCAGTGTTTGGGCACCGGCACGTGCGGCGTACAGGGCCGCCGCGCAGCCGGCCGGACCGCCGCCACACACCAGCACGTCCACGTTGCGGGCCACCGGGACGTCCCCCTGCCACGGTTCCACCTCCGCCTCGCTCACCGGGTGACCGGCAGCCGTTTGCAAGGCGGATGAGGCACCGATTCCCACCGCCGCTGCCGACGCCATAAAGCCCCTCCGGCTGAGCGACGCCAACCGATCCGAGTTTCCCGCGGCCATAACCTGTCCCTTCTTGCGAAATGCGTGCCCCTGATTTCAGGAAAGCGGGAGCACCCAACAAAGAAAAAAGGAGTCATGCTGGTTCTGCGAAATTGCGATCGATTCAGAGTGTGGTCCGCGGCAAGGCTGCGATATCTCACCGGTGCCCCAACATGAAGGAGAGGCACGGCTGGTTGAGTTTAAACGATCACCTCACCGCCCGCAACCGCGCCACAGCACCGACGTCAGCCTTCTGGCCACGACACGATTTCGGCCCCGCTGGCCGTTGTGCCTCGAAAGTCGCCGTCCAGGGCGAATTGAACCCGGGTGTGGCTGTCCGGTTCGGGCAGGAACTCGGGCGGTTCGAAGGGGGTGTGGTAACGGATGGTATCCGAGATGCGTAAGTAGGGCCAGACTGCCGTCGAGGGGCAGGCAAAAAGAAAACACCCCAGGTCAGGCCCCTTTGATTCCTCGCAACCTACGAAGCTGCGTTTGTCCGCGTCACATGGGGGGCAAGTCCATCAGCAGGCGAAGGATGACCGTCACTGCCAGATAGAGTGCATAGTGAACGGCGCCGACCGAAAAATCCAAGTCCAGACTGACATAAGCGGTGAACGAGCCCAAGCCCGCCAGAATCGGCAGCAGGAAGCTGACGTGCACCACGTCCAATTCACCCGACTGCAGCCCTAGACCATAGTAGGCGATCAAGTAGAACACGCCCCAGAGGATCGCGTAGACCAAACCACAGGCGGCCACGCGGATCGCCAGTTCCCGACCCCGATGTGGTTCCAGTTCATCGTCCCGCAGGAAACAGTAGCCGCCCCAAGCCAGCGGCGGGCCCAGGGCCATTGCGCCGAGCGCCAGCAGAATCGTCGGTACGTCCTGGCCCCGTTGCCACCAGGCGACCAGCAACACCACCAAGCTGACTCCCAAAACTGACGCAATTAAACCGGGGGAGACCTTCGTCTCCTTCCGTTCGATCGGTTTCAGGACCGCACGCCCCGAGGTGCCCTTGGGCCCAAATTCCTCGGGTGCATGAATGACCACCTCTTCGGTCTTCTCGGGAACCGTAATAATGGTCTTGCACTTCGGGCAGGGCCCCTTTTTTCCCGCAAATTGGTCGCTGACTTGAAACCGCTTCTTGCAGCCAGGGCAGAGGACGCTGATCGGCATAATGAAACGAACCCCCCCAAGATATGGTTAAACCGACGCGAGCAACACGCCGACGACTGGCCCTCATTCCTCCAAAGGCTCCATCAAATCCTGCTCGCCGATCAACTGGAACCCGTCCGTCGCCAGCGTGTCCAAAGCCGTTTCCACGTTATCGACCATCAGAACCAGCACCGGTTCTTCTTGGGGCTGAACCATCAGCGGATAGGTTTGCACGATATTGATTTCCGCTTGAATCAGCGACGAGCAAACCTGCAGCAGGGGGTCCGGCCCCCGCGGCAGTTGGACCCCTACCAGATCGGTTTCGATGATTGGCAACCCCGCCCGTTCGAGGATTTCTCGCCCCTGTTCCGGATGGCTCAACACCATGCGTACGATGGCGCATTCGGTCGCGTCATTGATCGAGAGGCCGACGATTCGCACATTGCTGCCTTCGAAGCGGCGAACAATTTCCAACAGTTGGCCCACCCGGTTTTCCAGAAACACGGTAAACTGGCGAATGGAGGGATAATCCCGCCCGCGGGCCGTTGCATAGTCCAAGCCGCTGTGTTCCCCGATACTCATCGGCTGTTCCACGCCTTTCTTTTCAAAACCGTTTGCTGCCCTGGCCAACCCGCTTGGCTAACTATAAAGTAAGCAGGACTTTCGGTCAATGTTTCCATGATGACTCCCTCGTCCAACCAGAAAAAACTGGCCGCCCAACTGTTTTCGCAGGCGGAGGAGCGCCAGCGTTTTCTCGAAGCGTTGACGTCTCCCGTTCCTCAGCCACCGGCGCTCATTTGGAGGACAAGCAGACCCCCCAACGTGCCGTTTCCGATCGAACGTCCCTTCGCTTGGCAGCCACGCTTCGTCGATCGTGTGGCATTCGAATTCCGGCCGGGGCGACACCCCCTGCATGCGGAGGGCGCCTACTACTGTCTGGATATCTCCTCCGTCTTCACCGGATGCGTGCTCTCCGCGGTCCCGACGGGGCCTTCCGTCGTGATCGATGTGTGCGCTTCGCCCGGCGGCAAGAGCATGTTCTTGTGGCGGATGCTGTCACCGTCCCTGGTGGTGGCCAATGAAGTGATCGGCAAACGCTCCGCGGCACTGATCGCCAACCTGCAGCGCTGCCGCATCGGTCCCGCGATGGTGATCCGCGCCGATGTCTCGCGTCTGGCCGAATGGATACCCGCCTGTGCCGACTTGGTGGTCGTCGACGCACCCTGCTCCGGCCAGTCGTTGGCAGCCCGTGACAAACTCTGTCCGGGTGGGTTTCATCCCGCCACGATCAACCAGAATGCTAATCGTCAGCGGCGGATTCTGGCCCAGGCCGCTCGTCTGGTCGCTCCCGGAGGTTACCTGGCTTATCTCACATGTACCTATGCTTTGAAGGAAAACGAGACCAATGTCGCATGGCTGCTGAAAAAGCAGGCGGAGTTTTTGCCGCGGGCGGTCCCCCTGCTGGCCGCTTTCCAATCGCGACTGGCTGACTTTCCCTGCTATCGCCTGTGGCCCCAGCAGAACATGGGAGCCGGGGGATTCGCCGCGTTGCTCCAAAAGGACTCCTCCGGCCGCCGAACGGGCATCTCGCCGGATCGCCTGCAGACGATCTGGACCAGTCCCGATTTCTAATAGTGCCCTCCTACACAATGTAAACTTTCATAGCTGGCTGCCCCACGGCCGCTGCTAACTTCTGTAAGTACGGTTCAGGGTGTGCTTTATCTGATCAAGTACTTGACATCCGCCGGGGCGGGCGGTTGGGCGGTGGCGGGACGTTGCTGTGAACCGCCTTGTGGGGTCGATTCTTTGCGACCATAATCGGGGCGCTGGTTGTTGGGTGGGTGATCCGATAACCGCCTGAATGGCGTATTGAGTTGTAGGCTATGTGAGGTGCTGCGGCGTCTGTCCGAAGTTTTGAACCACGGAAAGTGAGGTTCCGGTGATCGTGCGATTGTCCGACGGTAGTGATTTGCCCATCGAAATGTACAAAGCGCGGGTGGTGCAGAAGACGACCCTGCCCCCCATCGATCAGCGTCTGCGGGCGATCGAAGAAGCTGGATACAACACGTTCTTGCTTTGGACCAAGGATATCTTCATCGACATGCTGACCGACAGCGGTACGAATGCGATGAGCGACAACCAATTGGCAGCCATGATGATTTCTGACGACGCCTACGCGGGGGGTGAGAGCTACCTGCGGTTGGGCGCCGCGGTCCAGGAGGTGCTGGGACTGGAATACTACCTGCCCTGCCACCAGGGTCGGGCGGCGGAACATCTGCTGGCCAAAATCTTCTGCCGGCCGGGTACGGTCACTCCGATGAACTACCACTTCACCACTACCAAGGCCCATTTCGAGATGGCGGGGTCCAGCGTGCTGGAGATCTACCACGATGATGCGATGGAAACGGCCAGCGAGAATCCCTTCAAGGGCAACCTGGACATGGAGAAGTTCCAGGGGGTGATCGACGAGTACGGGTCCAGCAACATCGCGTTCGTGCGGATGGAAGCCACCACGAATTTGATCGGGGGTCAGCCTTTTTCCATGGAGAACCTCCGCCAGGTGTACGAGTTGGCCCAACAGCACCGGATCCCGGTGATCTTGGATTGCAGTCTGGTTTCTGAGAACGCCTATTTCATCAAATGTCGCGAGCCGAGTTATGCGGACGTATCGATTGCCGACATTGTGCGGGAGATGATGAGTCTTTCGGATCTGATTTACTTGTCGGGGCGGAAGAGTGCCTGTGTTCGCGGCGGTTTGCTGGCGACGAACAACCTCGAGTATTTCAATCAATTGAAGGCTTGGCTGCCGGTGTACGAGGGTTTCATTACGTACGGTGGCATGTCGAGCAAAGAGATCGAGGCGATGGCGGTCGGTTTACGGGAGATGGTGGATCTGGACGTGGCCAGCAGTTCGGCGGATTTGATTCAGGATTTTGTGCAGAAGATGGTTGCTCGGGGCATCCCGGCAGTGACGCCACCGGGCGGTTTGGCGGGTCATGTGGACGCGATGAAGTTTCTGCCGCATGTACCTCAGGAGCAGTATACGGCGGGCGCGTTGGCCGCGGCTTTGTATTTGGTTTCGGGCGTCCGGAGCATGGAGCGGGGTACGATTTCGATGGATCGTGACGCGGAGGGGAACGACGTGCCGTCGGATCTCGAGTTATGCCGGATGGCGGTTCCGCGTCGGGTGTACACGCGGTCGCATACGGATTACGTGGTGGATCGTTTGGCTTGGCTGCAGGACCACGCGAATTTGGTAGGTGGTTTGGAGTTTTTCGAGGAACCGCCGGTGTTGCGTTTCTTTACGGGTCGTTTGCGTGCCTTGGATGGTTGGGGCCAGCGGTTGGCGGAGGCGTTCCGCCAGGATTTTGGTGACCAGTTGTAGGGCGGCAAATCAGGTCGAATCGTGGGGGGGCGGTACCGTGGTATCGTCCGTATCCAAGCCGAAGTGGTTCAAGCGTCGGAGGAGTCGTGCGGGAGTGATTCCCAGCAGGCGTGCGGCGCGGGCTTTTTTGCCGCGAGCCTGTCGGAGTGTTCGCCGCAGGGCTTCCCGCTCGACCTGGCCCAGCAGTTGGTCCAGTTCCAGGGGCGGCGGGGGCGCGGGACGGGCGGCGGCGCGGGACGCCCAATCGAGCCGGGGCGGCAGATCCTCGGCCTGCAGTTGGGAGCCTGCCGCCCGCGAACAGCTGGACGCGATCACTTCCGCCAACTCGTCCAGATTCCCCGGCCAGGGGTAGGCCAGTAGCCGTTCGAACGCCTCGGGGCTGAAACCGGACAGCTGTTTCCCGCCCGCCGCATTCTGCTGTTCCAGGAAGTACTGGGCCAGCAGCCCGATATCTTCGCGGCGGTCCGCCAGGGCGGGCAAGCTGATTTCCACGGTGCTGAGCGCGAAGGCCAGGTCTTGGCGAAAGTCGCCTGCGGCGGCCAAGTCGATCAAGCGGTGGCGGGCGGTGGCGACCGTGCGCAGCTGCAGTTCGCCGATGCTGAGCAGACCGGCCAAAGCACGCTGGGCGTCGCTGGCCAGTTGGTCGATCTCCAACAGCAGCAGGGCGGGCGGCTGTTCCACTTGCAATTCGGCGCAACTGGCGATGAACGAGCTGACGGTTTGTTCGAGCAGTTCGGCATCCAGCAAGTTGCAGGCCAGGGGAGCCAGCGGCGCGCCGCCCTCTCGGGGGCCCCTGCCGTGAAGGGTCCGGGCGACCTGCTCGCGACCGCTGCCCGGCGGTCCCACGACCAGCGTCCGCACGTCTCGAGCGGCGGCCAGTCGGATCAATTCGCGGACGCGAGCGATGGCCGGGTGGCTGCCCACCAGGGGCCCGATGTGGTCAGGTCGTGTCAGGCCACGGAGCACGTCGCGCAACTGGGCGTGCCAGTCGGCGGGCGGGCGACTTGGCGGTGATTGCTGGCGTGGTTCGGCCGGCGGGCGTGCATCGACCACGGCCAGGACTCCGGCGGGCGACGGATCGTCGTTGCCGCCCAGCGGCAGGAAGCGAACGCGTCGGCGAGGGGCCCCGCCACCGGGCTGGCAGAAGCTCAGTTCCGCCGCGCAGGCTGCGCCTTGAAAAGCCTCGGGCGGCGGGCACAGCAGGTGGTGCGAAAAGTCCGCCGCGTCCGCCGGCAAGGGGCTATGGTAATCGCAGGTCGCGCCCATCAAATCCCGCGGTTCGACGCCCAGCCAAGCGGTCAAAGCCGCGTTGCAGTAGATGATGCGGCGGTGCGGGTCCAGGACATAGATCGGCGTGGACGCGTTACCCAGCAGTTGGGCCAGGGCATTGATATTCGAACGTTTGCGCGCCATCGGCTTGGCTCCCGCCTTTCCCGCCGCGGGTCATTCGAGACTCGCCAGCCAATCGGCATGGAGCTGTTCCAATCGTTCGACCCGCTGCGGATACTGGTCGGCGAGGTTGGTCATTTCCGAGGCATCTTCGGCCAGGTTGACCACGACATTCGGCCGTCGCTCGTTGGCCGGGAGCGGGCTGACGGCCCAGCTGGAGATGGCGGTAACCAACAGGAGCCAACGGAATTGGGGGCGACGGCCAGCATGTCGGGTTCTCCTTGATCGACGGTTACAGGGTGCCTGAG
>SLMF01000259.1 GCA_007133715.1 Planctomycetaceae bacterium | reverse complement strand
GAGTTGCTCGAACTGGCCGACGAGGCCAATGGCAAGATGCTGCTGGATTTTCGTGGCGTGACTTTCATGTCCTCCGCCATGATCGGCAAAATCGTCTTGCTGAACAAAAAATGCAAAAAGAGCAAGACGACGATCAAGTTATGCAACATCTCGGCGAGTATCATGGAGGTGTTCGAGATAACTCGATTGAACAAGATCTTCAGTATCTACGATTCCGAAGAAGACGCGCTGAACGCTTTCCAGAAAAAAGGCTGGTTCGGCTAACGGGCGGTGCCCAACCCCGGTCGCGAGCCCGGATGCAGAGGGGGCCCGAGTCACGTCATTTGTGAGCCGTGTCTGCATGGCGGGCACCTGCCAAGCGGGGAGGTCGCCTGGAAGGGATGGGTCCGGCATGCCGATGATCGAGGTCGTCCAGGGGCCGAAGAAAGGCACGACCTATCGGTTCGACCACGACGAACTGATCGTCGGACGTTTGTCGTATTGCGACATCGTCATCGATCAAAAAAACGTCTCTCGCCAGCACGCCCGTTTTGTCTGCTCCGGTGGCGAGTTCTTCGTCGAGGATCTGAACAGCACCAATGGCACGTTCCTGAACGGCAAACGCTTGTCAGGACGCACACGGCTGAAGGACCAGGATCTGATCCGCGTCTATAACGTGACGCTGCTGTTCCGCGTGCAGGAGGCCGCCGAGCCGTCCGCTGACGATCCGGATGATATCGCTGATTCGGGGGAGATACAGGGCCCCGCGAAAGATGCGGATTCCGGTGAAATGTCGGGGGACCGGCGACCTAATGTGGGCGTGAATGCCTACGAGAAACTCAAAACGGTCCTGGAGATCCATCGCACCTTGGGCAGCACCCTGGACATCGATCTGGTGCTGCCCAAGATTTTAGACGGTCTGTTCACGGTCTTTCCCCAATCAGATCGGGCCTACATCCTGTTTCCCGATCCCACGACCCGAACGCTGCAGGTGCGGGCGGAGAAGCAAAAGGAGGAGGGTACCCTGGCCGCAACCTCGTTGGGCCCCATCAGCAAGACGGTTGCCCGCCGGGTGATGTCGGCCGGGGAGGCCATTCTGAGTGCGGATGGCTTGGATGATGCCCGCTTGGGAATCGGCGATTCCGTGCTCGATTTCCCGATCCGCTCCATGATGTGTGCCCCCTTGCTGGGGAGACTACAGGAACCCTTGGGCATCATTTACGTGGACACCAATGATCCGTATGAGCGGTTCCATACGGATGACTTGGAAGTCCTCTTGAGTGTGGCGGCGACAGCGGGCCAGGCGCTCGAGTATGCCCAGGCACACCAGGCCAAGCTGCATTTGGATCGTCGGGAACGCGAACTGGCCACGGCGCATCAGGTGCAATTACACTTCTTGCCCCAGTCACGCCCCGAATTGGCCGGATATCGGTTCGTCGACCATTATTCGTCGGCAGACGAAGTGGGAGGGGATTACTACGGTTACGTTCCTTTGGGTGACAACCGGCTGGCTATCGCGCTGGGCGACGTGTCGGGAAAAGGTATTTCGGCCGCATTGATCATGGCCCGTTTGTGCAGTGAGGTGCGGTATCGTCTGGCGACCGCGAACACGCCCCGGGAAGCGTTCCGCGAGTTGAACGTCGAGTGTTCCAAGCCGGAGAACGATACGTGGTTCGTTACGTTTGTGTTGTGTATCTTGGATAGTGTCCGGCATCAGCTGTCGATTTTCAATGCCGGGCATATGGCTCCTTTGTGCCGCCGTGCCCGAGGCAATCTGGTGGAAGAGCTGGGAGTGGAAAACACGGGTCCGCCGCTTGGCTGTGACGCCTCGATCCGTTACGACCCCTGCACGGTCGACTTGTTCCCCGGCGACATGGTTCTGATTTACACGGACGGGATCAGCGAGGCGATGAACCCGGCCCATGAACTGTACGGTCGGCATCGTTTGGAGAAGGCGATTCTCCGTAGCCCGCTCCGCGTAAAAGAAGCCTGCCAAAGCGTGCTCCAGGACGCTCGCGATTTCGCCCAACCCCAGCGGCAAAACGATGATATCTGCCTGATCGGCTTCCAACGCGACCTGCCGACCACCTGAGCTCCTCCTAGCGAAAGTGCCCCCCGAAATATGTTCGGTGCTGATCTCTGTCTGCAAGCAGTCGTTTTCGATTTGGACGGGCTGATCGTCAATACCGAAGAATTGGATCAGCAGGCGGGCCAAATCCTGCTGGAACGTCGCGGGCGCTTCTTCTCAAACGACCTGAAACGCAGAATGATGGGCTTGCCGCCGCCCGCGGCCTTCCAGCTGATGATCGAGGAACATGACCTCCGTGATACCCTCCAGGAGTTGAAAACGGAAGGCGAACAGCTGCTGGAAGAGGCGCTCGATCACCGGCTCCGGACCATGCCCGGGTTGCACGCTTTGTTGGACGCGCTGGAAAGAGCCGGGATTCCCAAGGCCGTCGCCACCAGCAGTCCCCGCACTTTCGCCATGAACATCCTCGGCCGCTTCGATTTGGCGCCGCGATTCCGTTTCGTCCTCACCGCGGACGACGTCACGCGGGCCAAACCGCACCCGGAGATCTATCGGAAGGCAGCAGAACGATTGGGAGTTCAACCCGTACAAATGATGGTCTTGGAGGACAGCGAAAATGGCTGTCGAGCGGCCGTCCAGGCAGGTGCCTGGGTGGTCGCCGTGCCGGCGAAGCACAGTCACGATCACCGCTTTGATGGAGCACACCTGGTGGCTGACAGCTTGGATGATCCGCGTATTCTCCAAGTCTTCCCGAACAGCCCCCCCCAGACGTATGCTACTTGACCTGCCGGGGGGCAGCGTTTATATAAGCTCAACAACCTCACGGCGATTTCCTTTCCGTAGTTGATCGTGATTCCCATGCCACCCCTTGTGATCCAACCTGATTCTCCGGATGCAGCACGCGATGCGGTTCACCACGCCGTCCAGGCCCTTGCCGAGGGAAAGCTGGTCGTCTTTCCGACCGAAACGGTGTATGGTGTGGCCGCCAGTGCCGCGGACCCGGAGGCGGTGGAGGCCTTGCTGGCGGCCAAGCGGCGGCCGAGCGGTCAGGTTTGCACGCTGGCCATCAATCATCCCGACGCGGTTTGGGATTACGCCCCCGGGCTCTCGCCGGTGGCCCAGCGTTTGGCACGCCGTTGCTTACCGGGACCTTTGACGCTGGTGCTGGATACCCATCATCCCCAGAGCCTGGTGCATCAGTTGCCCGAACCGGTCCAACGGGCGGTTCGCCGCGAGCAGACCTGCGGTTTTCGGGTGCCGGACCACGCCCATGTATTGGAAGCCCTGCGGCTGATGGAATCGCCGCTGGTGCTGTCCAGCGCCAACCTCGCGGGCCAACCGGACGCGTTGACCGCCGAGCAGGCGGTCCAGGCGCTGGGTGACCGGGTGGCCTTGGTCCTGGATGGCGGTCGCTGCCGATACTCGCAACCCTCGTCGGTCGTTCGCGTGGAGGCGAACCGGGTCAGGCTACTCCGCATCGGCGTGTTGTCCGAGGCCGCGATCCGGCGGGCTGCCAGCCTGGCCGTGCTGCTGGTCTGCACCGGCAACACCTGCCGAAGTCCGATGGCTCAGGTCCTGCTCGAACAGCAACTCGCCCAGCATTTGAATTGCCCGCTGGACGAACTTGAACAACACGGCCTGCTGGTGATGTCGGCAGGTCTGGCCGCAGGGTCCGGTTCGCCGGCATCGCCCGAAGCAATCCAGGTAATGCAGAATCACGGGCTGAATCTGGACTCGCATGCGAGCCGTCCCGTCACGGAATTGCTCGTCCGCTTCGCCGATTGCATCCTGACCATGACCGCAGCGCACCGCTCGTCGTTGGTTGCCCGTTGGCCCGAAGCCGCCCCCAAGACCCACCTTTTAGCAGGGGATCACGGCGATATTTCTGACCCGATCGGCGGCTCGGTCGAACTGTATCAACGTTGTGCCGAGCAGATCGCCGCCCATCTTCCTGCTTGGATCCAACAGCTGGATCGGGCGAGTTTGCCCGTGCGGGAACCGCCTGCAACTGGAAGAGCTTGTGGGTCGTAGGGGTTTTTCATGAGCCTGCCAAGCAAGCCGACCGTTTGCACCCAGAAACAGTGCAGTCGCCTCTTGCGAGTTGTCTCGTGTAGCGGATAAAGTCAGTCGTATCGAGCAGGCGCGCGGGGCTGCGGTTGGCCTTGCGTGCGACTCCACCACGGATCGGGATACCACTGCGATGCCTAGCCATCTGCCCAAAACCGCCAACGAAGTCGAACAACTGCTGCTTAACGCCCGGTTGCGAGAGGAAATGGAGCCTTTTCGCGACGAGTCGGTCGATTTGGTCGATCCCCGACACATGACAACCTGGGCGGAAAACGAGTTTCTCGAACTCATGCTGGACTGGGAGTGCGCACCGGTGCTGCCCATCGGACACTGGTTCTCACCCCCACTCGAATTGCCTTTGCCAGCTCAGCTGGATGATCAACAGCTTCACCAGCACCTCTGGGACGCCATTCACCGCCTGTACGAACAGGCCATCGTCTTGGCCTATACCGACCATTTGTCGGACCGCCAGTTGTACAGCATTTTGGTGCGGGACATTCTACCTGCGGCCGAAAAAAAAATGCCCCAGAGGGATGGGTACCTGTTCTGGTGCTTCACCGATCCGGACGAGGACCCCGAGACGTGGCTGCGGTTCTATGCCAGCGAGGCCCAACGCTCACGCTGGGCGGATGAGACGAGTCAGCCGATACCGGACTCCGAACCGCTGCCGCATCCGCGCAAATTACCGGGACCCCCACCTCCTGTCTAAGTCTGCATCCGTCACCCGCGCCTTCATCGCCCGTGCGTTGACCGATCGCCGCCGCCTCAGACGCAGCTACTGCCGCATTTCGGCTTGCATTGGGGCAGCGGGCAGCAAACCGTCACCGGAACCTGCTCGATAATCACACGGGGCACGCAGCGTGTGACCGTGTAGGGCACTTTCCGCTTGACCGTGTGGGCCACCGTATAGGTCTTTTGATAGGGCACAGGCACACACACCGTGTACGGCACCTGTTTCACGTGCGTCTCCGTCTCGTAACGGCACACCGTGTACGGCACCTGCTTGCTGCGGCATTCGTATTCCATCCGTTGCACTTGGTAGGCGACCGTTCGCACCCGGTGCTCCGGCACCAGACGGCAAACCGTATAGGGGACCTGCTTCGAACGCTGTTCGTACTCGACGCGGCAAACCTGATAGGCCACCGTGCGGACCCGCTGCTCGGGAACCATCCGCTTGACCGTGTACGGCACCTGCTTGCTGTGCTGCTCGTATTCCATCCGGCAGACCTGATAGGCCATCGTCCGCACCCGCTGTTCGGGAACCATCCGCTTGACCGTGTACGGCACTTGCTTGGTCCGGCACTCGTATTCCATCCGGCAAACCTGGTACTCCTGGACCTGGTAGCGTGTCTCGGTCACGTAGCGGCAGACCGTGACCGGCACCTGCTCGATGATCGTGTGGGGTTCGTAGCGGACGCAATCGACCGTCTTGTAATGCACCTCGGGAACCCAGAATTTTCTGCAAATCATCCGGGACGGTTCCTGCACTTGGCAGGTATGGACGCTTCCCGGGACGTATACCGTTTGGCAAGTGCACGGGTCCTTTACCAGAGTTCCCGGCTCGCGGACCGTTTTGCAGTAGGTGCGTCCCGGCACCTCGATCATCTGAGTTTCCCAACGGCCCCCGCGGACTGCGATCGTCTTCTGGAAATGCACCGGCTTCATCACCGTGCGTGCCACCTCGTGAATCACCGTCTCGTGCACCGGGCGCTTGACCGTATACGGGATCTTCTGGGTGTGCGTCTCCCAAACCGGCCGGGCCACCGTGTAATCCACCGTCTTGTAATGGGTCTCATACACGGGCCGATACACCACATAGGGGATCTCCTTGGTGTGGGTCTCCCAAACCGGCCGCGCAACGGTGTAATTGACCGTCTTGTAGTGCGTCTCGTACACGGGCCGATACACCGTATAGGGGATCTGCTTGGTGTGCGTTTCCCAGACCGGTCGCGCCACCGTGTAGTTCACCGTCCGATGGTGCGTCTCGTACACCGGACGCTGGACCGTATAAGGGATCTCGCGGGTGTGCGTCTCCCAAACCGGTCGGGCCACCGTGTAGTTCACCGTCCGGTAACGCGTCTCGTACACCGGGCGTTTGACCGTGTAAGCCACCTCGCGATAACGCGTTTCGTGGACGTAACGCACCGCGTCGATGATCCGGTCCTCGTACACCGTCTCGTAGACGTTCCGGTAGCAGGTGTACTCCTGGGTTTCATGCACAACCCGCCGGACATTCCGCATCACCGTGAAACACTGCTGCTTGGCTTGGCAGAAACTGGCCGGTTCGGCACCACCGCCGAACGCGGTATAGCTGGTCACGCCGCAGTAAGCCCCCGAGGCCGTGCTCACCAAGGCGGCGGCCAGCAGCCAAACCGCCGTAAGTGCGACTGGGACTGTCTTCATTTCCAGATCTCCTTGATTCACTTGCTTGAACCCGAACTGGGGGGGTGGATCGCACCTCTGTCCCGGCGAAACATCCAGCCACGGCCTGGGAGACTCCGACCAACGGTTCCAAACATCCCGGACAGTCAATCTGTGTTCTATGCGATATATACATCGTCATTAGCGACTTGTCGGAATTAGGTTTTCGTACCACCGTTTAATATGCAAACATGGGGGGTGAGGTGCCCGACTTTAACGATTGCGCTGGTTTTGGCGATTTACTCGAAGGCTCGGAGGATGTCATTCGCACAGACGCCTCCCTCTGTATGGGTAGACGTGATTGCAGGGAATGATACGAGCAAGCGCCACGAAAGCGAAGCTAGCAGCCCCCCCTGCTGCCACAGCAAGCACAGCACTCAGAGCTGTCATCCGTGTCGCCGATGGAATTTTGACCGAACTACAGGATTCCCCTCATGCGGGTTTGTCTCGTATCCGGGGCCGAGAAGAACCCCGTGTGGCCGGATTTCCTCGAGCGGACACCTGCTCCAATTGCTATCGAGCGGTGAACGGCTATAATTTCCGACTCACGCGGTTCCGCACCCGACGGGGACGTAGCTCAATTGGGAGAGCACCGGCTTTGCAAGCCGGGGGTTGGCGGTTCGAGCCCGCTCGTCTCCACTGTTTCGTAAACCCTGCCGAACGCTGGGGGAAGTTCGAGTTTCGCGGTGTGGCCAAGCCTTTTTGATCGCGGCCGATTGCCACCGCGGGTAATCTGGGCTCGCGACGAAGTACCCGATCGTTGTTCCTTGTGCCCGCGAAGAGGCACTTGCAGGGAAGCTGTACCCAGCCCTGAGCCTAAGTTCATCGTAGTAGGGCTCAGGTGACCGGCCGTGGGGAGGAAGCCCGCGACTGCGTTCGTTAAGCCGAAACCCCTTCCGTCGTCGGACACATTTTCACCAAAACTGCGGGGCTACGGACAGAAACCTGATACAAGGCCGGATCGGCCAGGCGAGTGAGCCTCCTCGCGTGGAGACTCAGGAGCAGAGTTTGCTCCGCTTCGTGGAACCGCCGTATGCCGACCCACGCGCGATCTCGATCGCCAAACGATACACGTCAAGCCGATCGTGATCAAAAAACAACGTCGGTCATCGCTGCCCCTTTCGATTACGAGCACGAGCTGCGCTAAGCACGATTGTTTAAAGGCCCTAACAAAACTGCTCGGCGCGGGTCTCTGACCCCGCCGAAACCGCCGACCGTAGGTCTCCCAGCCCCGTTTTGTGAGGGCCTCTTAAGAATGCCAGAACGACTGCGATCACCGGGGCCCTACCTGGAATACCAAGCGTTCGGGAAAATGCAACCGCGGCTTACGGTGCCACCGGCTCGGGAACGGCGAACTCGTCGTCCATGTCGTAGGGCAAACGCCAGACGCGGTCGCCCGCTCGGTTGGTGAAGTACAGATAGGACGGTGACAACTGGTCCGGATTCCCGTCGGCCCAGTAGGCGTAGAAGTCGTCGTGGGCGTTGACCGGGCGGCGGACGTAATGGTGGTTCATGTCACTGTTGACAGTCACATCGCGTTCTTTGGTCCAGCTGGTGCCGCAGTCCTCGCTCCGCCAGATCGCGACTTCCCCGCCCGTGCCCCAGTGCTGCGGTCCGGGTTCGGCCGGCGCGAACACGCGCCACACTCCCCCGGCTTCGATGTGGATCGAGCCGACATCGTAGTTGTGCGTGGTGCGTGTCACCTCGCTGAAATTCCATTGCCGGCCATCCCAGTGGGCGATCGTCTGATAACGGGGCTCGCCCGGCGGGCCCGGTTGGTACAGGGCGGCCGTGACGTAAAAGATCACCGGATGACCCTGGGCATCCAGCTGGAGGTCGTTGATATAAACCAGCCGCCCTTCGCTTTCGTAATTGCGGACCAGCGATGGGCACTCGGGATCCGCGAGCGGCAGTTCCAAGGGCTGGCCATCGACGGTCTGCCAGGTTTCCCCCATGTCCGTGGTCTGGGCAAAGTACAGATCGGTGCGGCGGTCGACACTGCCGTCCGGATGTCTCATAAAGCTGGTAATGATCCGCTCGCCAAACTGGTTGCTGACCTGATAGTGGCCGCGCATGCCCGCCAGCTTGACCGGTTCATCCCAGCTGCGTCCGTCCTGACTCCGTTCGAAATACAGTTCACGTCCACGGGTGTACTTCGTATTCAGATGAAAGAAGCCCCGCCCTTCGACCCACCAGGCTTGCGGATAGGTGAATTCGCCCCGATAGACTCGTTCAAACGCGGCCGTGCAATAGGGTTCCAGACTGCGATAAATGAACCCGGGCCGGCTCCGCCCACGGCCGCTGATAAAGACCCACAGGTGCCCGTGTTCATCGAGGGTCAGGCTGGGGTTGTCGTGCGGGTCGTCGACGCCCTGTTTGTCATGCACGATCGTCGGTTGCGGCACGACGCCTTGGCGATGGTCGTAGT
>SLMF01000667.1 GCA_007133715.1 Planctomycetaceae bacterium | reverse complement strand
TCAGGCGCCGCATCCTCGGAATCCCCGGAATCGTCCAAGCTGGCCAACAGGGCATCCAGGTCGTCGTCGCCGCCACCGGCGTCGTCGTCCTCGCCCGACTCGCTCGAAGAATCGCTGTCCGAATCATCCAGACCGGCCAGCATCGCTTCGAGATCCTCGTCGTCGTCGTCGTCCGCGGTGTCGCCCGTCTCCGGTTTCTCCTCCGTACGGGTGGATGCCTGGGAAGCCGGTGGCGGCTGGGCGCCTGCGGGCGCGGGCCAGGGCCCGGCCAAAGAAGTGCCGGCCAGCGAAACCCAGCCGCCGAGCCGAATCTCCGGCCGCCCGCGTAAAGCCAGCACCGGGATGAACCCCTGCGCGGTCACTTCGGCAGCCAGGCGGACCGAAAGCAACCGTTCCGTGCATGGCAGGGCGATCTGATCCCCGTCGGCATCGGTGTAGTAATAGAACGGCAGATCATCGACGGTCAGCACCGAGCCCAGATTCATTTTCGTCAGACCCTGCTGATGCGCGGTTTGGGCCAGCAGCAATCCGGCCAGGATCGCCGAGTTGCCCCAGAGCATGCCGCGAAGCCCGTCCTGCGGGGTGAATTCTTCGAAATCGAAGCGGTCCACGGGGTCCGTTTTCTGGCCGTAAGGATGGCGGATCAGGAACCGGGGCACGGTCAGGGCCAAATGGGCCGCTTCCGGCAACTGCTGCAGCGCCGTCCAGCTCTCGTCGATCAAGGCATGCTTGGCGCGGCTGCGCTGGGAATCCAGACAAGCCGATCCGATCGCCGCGATCCACGGCGCCTGGGCTGCCGCAGCGATCTTGGCCAACCGGCCGAGCAATTCGGCGTGCGGCGGCGTTTGCTCGAACTGATAATTGCCCACGAACGCCGAGAACGGACCCCGCGCGGCATCCAAGGCCGGCTGCTCGACCAACAACCCGTACAGACCGGTCTCCTCCAACGATTCCGCGGCACTCAGATCCGCCGCCAATTCCTCTGCCGTCACGTCATACAGCACGATCTGCAGCCCGGGCCCCAGCTCCAGGCGGCGAACCAGCAAATCGATCGAGCGCCAGAGGGCTTCGGTCGTCTGGAAATCCGGGTGATGCAGCACGCGTCGCATCGTGTCGGAAATGGCCGCATCGACCGCGGCGAGCAAGGATTCCTGGCGGGGATCCGGAGCGGGTACCACGTGCGGGGCCACCAATCGCTGGACCAGTTGATCGACCGAGGTCTCCACGCGATCGATGCACTCGCGTTGGACCAATTGGGCAAAATCATCCAGCTTGTAATGGGCAGCCACGCTGCTGCCGCGCGGGCGGCGTTTGCGTCGCCGACCCGCAGGCGGCACCGCGACCCCCGTCCAGCTCTGCACCTCCGCCGCCGCTTTGGCAAACAGTGAGGGGTTCGTCAGCCGCTGCCGCAAACTGGATAAATAACTGAAAACGTCAAGATTGTCATACAATTCGTCCGGATGAAAATCGTCCATCGACCCGATCGACACCGGCACCGTTCCTTCCTCGCCCCCCATGTCCAACTCCAGCTGCGGGTTCAACCGGCACAGCAGGTCGTCCAGATCGTCGAAATCGACAGGCAACGGTTTGCGGGCTGCCAGTTCTTCCCCGATTTGCACTTGGCCCCGATTGGCGCGGGCGGAGAAATCGCCCAGGACCGCCAAACGAAACGCGCCCCCACGCTTGCCGGATGACACCGGCAGCGATTTTCCCAATGAACCGAAACGAAACTGGTAGCGCATCGGCAAACCTTTCTTGAGCGAGTTGTAAGCGAGAAGCAGTTCAGATCAGCGCCCTCCCCGCAGGTTGGGCATTCCTGCCCGACGATCCCCAGGGTGGATCCGCAGTGAGGGATTCGTGAAAAATTGGACGTTCTTGTCGATTATAACACGTCCGTCGGGCAGGAATTCCCGACCTACGGACCGATTGATACCGCGCGCGGCTTGGTTTGTCCCTTCGTAGACACTCGAATTATGGGTCCTGAGACTCCCGACCCGCCGGTTGGTCCAGTTGCTCGAACACCGCTTTCATCAGCAGCGGCAGGACGACCGTGGCATCGGCATACACTTCGGCATAGCGTCCTCCCTCGTCGCGTGGCAGGAACTTGCCCCAACTGACGCCTTCCGAGTAAGTACACCCGGACAGCCCGCCCCAATGCACCGGTTCGGGACAGATCCGCACGCCATAGCGGAAACGGGCGGCGGGCATCCGCGTCCCCAAACGGTGATTCGTGATGTCGAAATAGGGGCCCACCTGCTGCGCCCAGTTACGAGGCACGCCGCCTCCGATCGTGAACACGCCCAACTCGTCCGTCGCGGCGATCAGACGCGCGTATTGCTGCAGGTCCAAAAACGGATTGAAATTCGGTACGGCCGAATACACCTCCTCCGGCCCCAACGCCGTGACCTCCTTGCTCTCCGCCTGGAACGTCTTCAACATGGCCCAGATCGCGACGTCCAAACCCAATTCGCTGTCGGTAAAGGCAGGGATGAACACGGGAACATCCCGGCGAAAGGCGCTGCGCAGAATCCCCGGCCCCTCGTCCATTTCGTCCAGCCGCTGACCCAACATCTGACACAGACGGGCGGAAGACCAGATCCCGTCCGCCGGACGTCGCTCCTGCAACACACTGCGGACCAGACTCTCCACATCGTCCAGATTCGCTTCCATTTCCAGCGTATCGTAAATCCGATTGTAACCCCGCTGAAACAACTGCGTATCCGAAGCGCCCGGTTCATACCGGTAATGCGTCAACCCGATCGACTCGGTCATCCCATGTGCGATCAGGGCCCCGGTCGCCACCACCGCTTGGACCAGGCCACGGTCGATCATCTGGCAGATGATATGTCCCTGTTTGGCGACGGTCATGGCACCGGAGAGGGTAAGGATCATGCTGCAACGCGGGTTGCCCGCCATCTCCAGCAGCACGTCCGCCGCTTCCCCCAGTTGGCGACCGCCGAACGCGGTGCGGGACATCGCTCGCACCAAGTCGGCGAACGAGTTCACGTGATCCAGTCTCAGGCTCTCCAGGGGTGCCAGCCCGTCCTCTCGGCCATCATGCAAGGAACGTTGGGACATAGGTATGTGCGTTTTCGTTGACAAGAGGCGTGGGCGATCCGCCGTCCAAGACATCCGCCGGACGGCCTTGTGGGTTACCTTACGAATCGCCCGCGGCAGGTCAAGTGGGGCGAAACATCAGTCATGAATCTCGATCGCGTACAATTGCGTGCGATCACTGAGGAACAGGGTGCCGTTGGCAAGGGTGGGGGTGCTGTAGATCGAGGCTTGGAATTCCAAGCTGGAGGCCCCTTCCAGCGACTTGCCCGCCCGGAAGATCCACAGGATCCCGTCCTCATCGCCCAGAAAAACCCGTCCGTCAGCAGCCATCGGAGACCCCCAAACGGCCGCCAAAATATCGGCTTCCCAATAGCGTCGCCCGGTCGCGAAATCGATACAGTGCACCCGACCACTCAAATCGGGGGCGTAAACCAAGCCCTCGTAAATCGCCACGGTCGAAAGGGTCCGTCGAAAAGCCTCCGCGCCCTCCTCGCCCGTCTGCGTTCCGTCCGTATCGATTCCCCCCAAGTGCCAGATCAACGCCGAGTTCGGGTTCGGCTCGCCCTCTTCTATCTCGGGGCTGACATCCCCCGTCTTGGTAGCATCGATGCGGTAGATGTGCCCCAGACCCTCGCCGTGTTCCGGGTCCTGACCGACCCCCAGCACCACGCTGTCTTCGTAGAACACGGGCGTCGCGATCACGCTGTTCCGCGTCCCGCGGCCGCCCATCTCCCACACCGAACCCTTCGGATTCAAGTCGAATTTCCAGATAAGTTCGCCCGTTTCGGCTTCCAAGGCGTACAGCCAGCCATCGCCTCCCGGAAAATATACCTGGGCCTGACCATTCACGATGCCGATCGCGGGCGAACCCCATTGACCGTGCAGGATCTGATCCCCGGGCGAATTATCCGACCAGACGACTTCGCCCGTGTGCTTGTTCACCGCCAAAAACGACGGCGCGTGCGGATTGGGCACCGTGCTCAGGTCCTCGTCCACGCCATGCGAAGTCAGCACGTACACCAGGTCGCCATGAACCACCGGCGAACTGTTGGCCAAGTTGTGGGGAAACACATCCAGTTCCTCGAACATATCCAGGACCCAGACGATGTCCGCATCCTGCAACTCGGTATCCACCTCGTCCGTGTACGGTCCCGAGTTTTCGCCGTTGTGGAATCCGTGGACATCCAAACAAATCAGCTCACAGCGATTGGTCACCAACCACATCCGATCTCCCTCGACAAACGGCGTGGAGGCGATACCCTGTTCGGGCCAGTCGTTGATCCGCCCCGTCGGCATCTTCTCTCGCGTCAGCTGCCAGAGGAACTCGCCCGTTTCCTCGTCGAAACACAGCAGCACCCCGCGATCCCCCTCGTGCTGCGGGCGGTACTCGGCGGCATTGTTCGTGCCCACAAACACCCGGCCGTTCGAGACGACCGGATTGCCATAGGTCTGAGAACCCAGTTCGGCCGTCCACCGAATGTTCAGCTCGTCGAGCGGGATCCCGGGGACCCCGCTCAGTCGCTGCGGGTCGTCAACCGGGTGAGACGGATCGAAGACGGCGGCGAACCCCGTCGTCGGGTTGATCAAATTCCGCTGCGGGTCCCCACCCCAACAGGGCCAATCCCCCGAAATCACGGGTTCTGAAACGACCGTTTCCGCCGGTGGCGGCGCCCCGGGCTCCGGAATCACCGCCGCGTCCGGCTCCTCCACCGCAGGCTCCTCGACCTGCTCCGGTTCCACCTCCTCACCCGGCGCCGGGTCAGGCATATCCGGGTCAGGCAGCTCGGGCTCGGGCAGGTCCAGCAACTCGGGATCGCCTACCGGGTCATGGTCGGCTGGGTCCGTGACTTGGGGCGACGGCGGCACAGCCTCCGGAGGGGCAGGGCCGCATCCCCCGCTGATACCGATCGCCACGATCAGGGTGCTGACAAGTCCCACAGACGGTATTCGCAACATCATCAGTCAGAATCTCCCTCGCTCTCGCGAAACATCCTCGTATTCCCGCACTCACCAGCTCAATCGAACCACTCGTCCCGGGGGTCGAATTTCGGCAGCACGACGATCAGCACTCTCATCCGACCGATCGCCCGATGCCGGGTACCGGGCCGGATCAACACGCACATTCCCGGATGCACGGGCAAGATCTCGTTATCCAACTGGAGCCGAGCATCCGGCCCGCATTCAAGGAAGTAGTAGGTTTCCGTCAGCCGTTTGTGGTAGTGCACGCGGGCGTCGGCGGCAATCTGGGTGACGTGAATCGTCCCCGGAAAGTCGGCGACGTCCCCAAACGCTCGGCGGGCGGTACCGCAAGGGCATTCCACACCGGGCAGGGTGGCAAAATCGGCGATTTCGTAACCGCGACGGGCGGAGGATGCGGGCATGGACGGCTTCTCCAAGGGGCGGGAACATGCGTTGGTGAACCCCTTATCTTAACGCTCGCGTCGGTCAGGTACAGGGTGAGCACGGCAAGCCTGACCTACCCAGAATCGCCGCCACCGTTTAGACTTGTTCTCTCCGCGGACCGCCCTTCGTAAAGGCGGACCCGGAAACCCGGGACTTCAAGTCGAGGAGCATTGATGATCGAGGTTCAATTACCCGATGGTTCGGTCCCTTCGTATCCGGACGAGGCCACCGCGTTGGACGTAGCGCGGGCGATCGGTCCACGTCTGGCTGCCGCCGTGGTAGCCGCTGAGGTGGCGGGTCAGGTGGTGGATGCCACCCGCACCCTGGAGGAACTGACATCGAACCGACCGATAGAGCTGCGTCTGCTGACCGAACGCGACACGTCTTCATTGGGGGTGTTGCGGCATTCGTGTGCCCATCTGATGGCCCGCGCCGTGATGCGACTGTTCCCTAACGTATCGTTGGCCTTCGGACCCACATTGGGCCAGGGGTTCTACTACGACTTCGATATGGAGCATAAGCTGAGCGAGGAGGATTTCGCGGCGATCGAAGCCGAAATGAGCCGGCTGATCGAGTTGGGCGAGCCGTTCGAACGCTTGGAAATGGATCGTCAGCAAGCGTTGGCGGTCTGCGCCGATCTGAACCAAACGCTGAAGGTGGAACACATCGAAACCGGTTTGGCCGATCATGCCACCCTCAGTTTCTACCGGCAGGGCGAGTTCCTGGATTTGTGCCGCGGGCCGCATCTGCCGGATGCCCGGCGGGTGGGTGCTTTCAAATTGCTTTCGGTCGCCGGTTCCTACTGGAAAGGCGACGCCCGCAACCGGCAGCTGCAGCGGCTGTACGGCACGGCCTGGTTTCGCCGTGCTGATTTGGACCGCTATCTCAAGCAGCTGGAGGAAGCCAAACGTCGCGATCATCGCGTCTTGGGACGCAGGCTGCGGTTGTTCGAAATCGATCCGTACGTCGGTTCCGGATTGTGCCTCTGGCTGCCCAAGGGTGCCATGGTCCGTTCCTTGCTGGAGGAGTTCATCAAGGCCGAGTTGCTTTCGCGGGGATATCAGCCGGTTTACTCTCCCCACATCGGGAGGGTTGAGTTATATGAGACCAGCGGTCACTTCCCCTATTATCGCGAATCCCAGTTCGCGCCGGTGTTCCATCATCCGGCAGGCCAGTTGGTGGACCAGCTGATTCAGCGTCTGGAAGTTCCGGAAGCGGGTCAGTTTGCGGCGGAGGACGAGCGCCAGTTGCTGCAGGCCGCGACCGTTTTAGGTTGGAAGCGGGAGGAGTGTGGCTATTCGCCGGACGATCCGCCGGGGGGGCGAGCGGCCAGTTTGCGGGCTTGGCAACAGCAGCAGGAGCGTTATCTGTTGAAGCCGATGAACTGCCCGCATCATGTGCAGATGTACAAATCGCAACCGCGGAGCTACCGCGAGTTGCCGGTGCGGCTGGCGGAATTCGGAACCGTGTACCGGCATGAACAGACGGGCGAGTTGAACGGTTTACTACGCGTTCGCGGGTTGACGCAGGACGATGCCCATTTGTTCTGCACTCCGGAGCAGGTGGAGGACGAATTCCAGGCGACCTTGGAACTGACGCGATTTGTGCTGGAGAGTGTCGGTTTGACGGATTATCGGGTCCAGTTATCGTTACGCGATCCGCACAGCGACAAATATGTGGGCAGCGAGGAGAATTGGTCGCGTGCGGAAGCCGCGTTGCGGCGGGTGTTGGGCGATTCGGGGATGGAGTTTCGAGCGGTCGAAGGCGAGGCGGCGTTTTACGGGCCCAAAGCCGATTTCATGGTCCGCGACTGCATCGGCCGCCAGTGGCAACTGGGAACGGTCCAGCTGGACTACAGCTTGCCTGAGCGGTTCGAACTGGAGTACATCGGCGCGGACAACCGCCCGCACCGTCCGGTGATGATCCACCGAGCCCCTTTCGGCTCGCTCGAGCGTTTTGTGGGGATGTTGATCGAGCATTTTGCGGGGGCTTTCCCGCTGTGGTTGGCCCCCGAACAATTGCGGGTGCTGCCGGTCAGCGAAAAGACGGAACCGTATGCTCTGCAGGTTGCCGCGCGTTGCCGGGCTCGTGGGCTGCGTGTGACCACGGACCTGCGTAGCGCGAAGGTGCAAGCCAAGATCCGCGACGCGCAACTGGAACTGATCCCCTATATGGCGGTCGTGGGACCTCGCGAAGCCGAATCGGGGGCGGTTTCCTTGCGAGATCGGTTGGAGGGTAATCTGGGGGCCATGTCCTTGGACGACGCGCTGAATCGCTTGACGGACGAGATTCAAACCCGGGCGGTTCGCCAGGTGGTGACCAGCGACTTCGCGGCTTTGGAAGAGGACGGGGAACACCAGCACGAGTATTGACTGGGTTGCAAACCGCACCCGAGTACGTCAAGCTAACCTAGACGAGCGGCAGGAGACCGGGTCGCAAGCCTGCGGGACGTGCCGGTTCGTGTGTGCCGGTTCGCCCTCGGATCGGCAGGCTGCAGCCCGGCCGTGGCCGTCTCCCGCGGCTCGTCCAAGCCTCCGGCTCCGCGGAGGCGGGCTTCGGTAGTTCGTGAGAAGGACCTTCTCCAGTAGAGCCCTGCAAGACGAGAGATGCTGTGAGCGTTCCGCAACCCCCGCTGCCAGACGGCTCTTTACAACAAGAGTCGGGTTTTCTCCTTTGGGCCTGGGAAACACTCGGTTGGCCGGTAAGCCAGCTCTCGGAGAGCGTTTGGATTGTCCAGGTGCCAGCCGAGTTCCAGGCGAGACTCGGGGCCGAAGCGCGGCTCGAGGCGTCGGAAAAGGCCGCGGCGGACCCCGACCCGGCGCTGCTCACGGCCACCTTCGACGCACTCCAGCAGCTGGGCGACGTCGTGCATGCCGCCCCGGCCTGCCAGCCGACCAGTGTCCATCAGCTAACCCCCCGTTTGTTCGATGCTTACACGGTCGAAGGCGGCCATGTCCGGCTGGGCGGTTGTTCGCTGGATGAGTATCCCTTGATCCGCGTGACGCGGCTGAAGTGCCCCGAGGCGGGGAAGGGGGCCAGTTGTCTCGAGCACACGTATGCTACGCCGGAAGGAAATGCGGTCGACCTGCAACTGCTGGAATCCCTGCACGCCGAGCGACTGGTACCGGTGGATCGTTCCCTGCGAGTGACCTGCTCCCAACTGGAAGAATGGCTCGCGACCGCCCGCCGGTTGCAGCCCGAGCCGGACAAGGCGGCCAGCAGCGTGACCACCTTGATCTGGTGCAAGTACCTCCGCTGCAAGCTGATTTTTGAAATCGGGGATGCCCGCGAGGAATTGCCGTTTACCTGTTGGGCGCAATGGCTGATTGACGGGCACGTGTCTCCCCCGCCGTTCCGCTGTCCCCGCAGCCAACGCGAATCGTATCAGGTGGTGGCCACCGACGATGGCCACGTGACGGTACCCGAGGCGGTGGTGGTCTGCGAGCAGACCGGCCGCCGCGTGCTGGAAACCGGCGTGTCGGTGTGTGAAATCACCCACCGCCGCGTGCTGTCCGAACTGGTCCAAACCTGTCCGGTCTCCAACCAGCG
>SLMF01000243.1 GCA_007133715.1 Planctomycetaceae bacterium | reverse complement strand
GGAATCGACCTCTCGCAACACCAAAGCCAACACCTGGACGAATACCGCGACCAACCCTGGGACTTGGTCGTCACCGTGTGTGGTTCGGCACGCGATGCCTGTCCTGTATTTCCGGCCGCCAGGCAAACCCTGCACTGGCCGGTGCCCGATCCGGCCGAAACGGGCGGCGAGGAACCGCAACAACGAGCCCACTTCCGCGCGGTGCGAGACCAAATTCGCCAACGCATCGAGGAATGGCTGGCCTCGCCCGAGGGGAAACCGCGGAGCCCCGGAGTGCGGTGGCCAACAGAATGATGGCCCCGAAACGCCGCAACGCACCCCATCGCACCACCTGAAAGAAGTCACGTAGAATTGTGACAAAACTCTAGCAAAAGATGCCAGGTTGCTGATTGACAACGCTCGCAGGACAGGGATAATGGCATTCTGCGGTTGGGCGGCGAGGGGCGTATCAGAAAGGGGCAGGGGATGGGCACCCACCTGAAGGCGGAGGAACGGCGTAGTCGGGTTTTAGAGCTTATACGGGCCCAGGGGTTCGCCGCGCTGCCCGATTTGGCCGTCGCCTTGAAAGTTTCCGAGTCGACCGTCCGGCGTGACCTAGATTACCTGGAGGTAACAGGCGTTGCACGTCGTACCCACGGCGGGGCGTTTTATTCGGGCCCGTCGCCCAAATCGCCGCACTTCGACGTGCGGCAGGCGGTCGAATGGGATCGCAAACGCCAGATCGCGACGGAAGCCAGCCGGTTGATCAAGCCGGGCGATACGGTGCTGCTGGACGGCGGCAGCACCACGTACGAACTGGCGCGGTTGCTGGTGGGAAAACCCTTGCAGGTGGTGACCAATTCGCTGCCCGTGGCGCTGCTGTTCAGCGCCACGGACACCGTGGATTTGGTCTTCATCGGCGGTTACATCCACGCCCGTACGGGGTGCTCCCTGGGACCGTATGCCAACGAGATGTTAGCGAATTTGAACGTCCAGCGGGCCGTGTTGAGTGTCGCGGGCATCCATACCCGCGGCTTTTTCAACAGTAACCTGCTGCTGGTGGAAACCGAACGGGCGATGCTCCGGGCGGCCGATCAGGTGCTGGTGGTGGCGGACAGCACGAAATTCAACCGCACCGGTTTGGCCTTTTTGTGCGGCTGGGAAGAGATCGATGTGCTGGTCACCGACGATCGGGTGGACGAGTGCTGGCGGCAAGCGGCGCGGGAGGCCGGGGTGGAACTGATATCCGCATCACCCGAACGCGGAGATCCGCAAGGGGACTGAACGTTCCGAGCAAGGTTCTTGAACTGATTCAGGTAGAAACGGACGGAGAGGGGATGCCCAGGACAGCAGCTCCCGCGATCGAGCGTGCGGTGATCGAGCGGATGGTTCGCCAGATCGTTTTACATCAGGCGAACGGATCGCGTCAGGCGAACGGGGCGTCTGTGGGCGAACCGTGCGGTCGGGAACCGCAGCTGGTTGTGAGCATTTCGGCCCGGCACGTTCATTTGACGGACGAGCATGTCGCGGTGTTATTCGGCCCGGGGCACCGGCTGAGGGTGATGAAGCCGTTGTATCAAGACGGACATTTTGCGGCGGAAGAGACGGTAATGGTGGTTGGTCCGCGTCGGCGGATGTTACCGACGGTCCGGATTTTGGGGCCGACACGTTCGCGGAGTCAGGTGGAATTGGCCTTTACCGATTCGATTTCGTTAGGTTTGGGCACGCCGGTCCGTCACAGTGGCGACTTGGCAGGCTCGCCCGGTTGCGTGTTGGTCGGTCCGCGGGGTGTGGTGGAACTGGAACAGGGGGTGATACGGGCGGCTCGGCATGTGCACATGAGCGAGGAGGAGGCGGCGATCTTCGGGGTTCAAGACGGAGACTTCATGACGCTGCGAGTCCGTTCGCCCCAATGTTCGACGGTGCTGGAGGATTTGAAGGTGCGAGCCGCGGCGGGGATCAAACTGGAAGTGCATTTGGATACCGACGAGGCCAACGCGTGCTACATTGACGCCGCCTCGAAGGTCGAATTGCGGAAGCAGGAGTCCAGCGGGTGAGCGATCGGGCGGTCCGTCAGGTGACGTCGCCCGGTGGTTTCAGCGGAAGCGCGAGCTACCCGAATTTTGCTAGGGGGAGCTGCGGCTGGTATGCAACGAGTGAGCGTTTTTTTCTGGGGAGAGTGAACAGATGGCGAAAGCGATGGAAGCGTTGGGGATGATCGAGACGCGCGGATTCGTGTGTCTGATCGAAGCCACCGATGCGATGCTGAAGGCTGCCGACGTCCGCTTTTATGGTTGGGACAAGGTGGGCAGTGGTTTGGTGTCGGCCTTTGTGACGGGCGACGTGGCGGCGGTCAAAGCGGCCACGGACGCCGGTGCGAATGCGGCCAGTCGGATTGGCGAAGTGGTCAGTGTCCAGGTGATACCTCGGCCCCACGAGGATTTGGGGATAGTGCTGCCGGCCCCGCTGAATCGACGGGCGGCCGCCGACTAGAACCCGCGGGAGCGGGGCCCTTTACCAAGAAAATCGAGAGAGCATCATGCAAAGCGCAATAGGATTGTTGGAAACCAAGGGGTTGTTGGGGTTGGTCCAAGCGACCGATTCGATGGCCAAGGCGGCCAATGTGCGGATCGTCAAGCGGGTCGGCATCGGCGGGGGCTTGGTGACTACGGTAGTCCAAGGCGATGTCGGCAGCGTGCGGGCGGCGGTGGAAGCCGGGGCCAGCGCGGCCAGCCAGGTGGGCGAACTGGTCAGCAGCCATGTGATCCCGCGTCCCGCCGAAGGGGTGTTTGAAGCCTACTTGAGTTAAGGTCCGCGTGCGGAACCGCGTGGGTGGTCCGGAGCTTCGGGACGGACGCGGGCGGGTTCGCGGTTCTCCCAGCCGAAAGGGCAGGTGATCATGAAGATCCTGGTGGCCAACCTGGGTTCGACCAGCTTCAAATACCGCTTGTTCGAGATGGCGGACGAGCGGCAGCTGGCGCGGGGCGGGGTCGAGCGGATCGGCGATGCGACGTGTCCGTGTTTCGTGGAAATCGGCGGCCAGCGGCAGGAGCAGGTCGCGGCGGTCCCCGACCATGCCGTCGCCGTGCAGCAGTGCCTGACGCAGCTGACCGATCCCCGGCACGGCTGTCTGGCGAATGCGTCCGAAGTGAGGGCGATCGGCTTCAAGGCGGTACATGGGGGGCGTTACAGCGGTGTCCAGCGGGTGACGGAGGACGTGCTGGCGGCGATGGAAGAAATGGCCGCCGTGGCTCCGGTTCACAACCCGATGTACATCCGCGCGATGCGGCAGTTGTCCCAACAATTGCCGGAGATCCCCCTGATCGCCGCTTTCGAGACCGGTTTTCACGAGACCGTTCCCGAACGCTGGCGGCACTACGCCATCCCCTCCGCGTGGGCCGAAGTCTATCAAATCAAACGCTGGGGATTCCACGGGGCCAGCCATCGCTACATCGCCCTGCGAACCGCCGAACTGCTGGGACGCCGGGACCTGCGACTGATTTCCTGCCACCTGGGTGGCTCGAGCAGTTTATGTGCCATCCGCGATGGCCGGAGCGTGGCGACCTCGATGGGTATGAGCCCCCAATCAGGTCTGCCGCACAACAACCGCGTGGGCGATTTCGACCCCTTCGCACTGCCCGTGGTGATGCGCGCCACCGGCAAATCGCTGGACCAGGTGCTCTGCGATTTGGCGGAACAAGGCGGGTTGCGGGGGGTGAGCGGGATGAGTGGCGACCTGCGTGATCTGGCTCAAGCTGCGGCGCAAGGTAATCAACGGGCTCGGCTGGCCCTGGACCTGTTCTGCACCGAGATCCGGCGCTGGCTGGGCGGATTGCTGGTCGAATTGGGCGGCTTGGACGCCCTGGTGTTCACCGGCGGCATTGGCGAGAACGCGACGGATCTGCGCGCTGCCGTCTGCGCCGACCTGCAACAGCTGGGCATCCGCTTGGACTCGGCAGCCAATGCCGACGCTCGAGGCGAAGCCCCGCTCCACGCGGCGGACAGCCGGGTGGCAATCTGGTGCGTGCCGACCAACGAGGAGCTGATCGTCGCTCGTCAAACCCGAGACCTGTTGGAATCCACCTGAAAGGCGGGAGAAAACGGATATGTTCGTCGCCAAAGTCACCGGCTCGCTGGTCGCCACGCAAAAAGTGCCCGCCATGATCGGCTGGAAACTGCTGGTCGTCGAACCCTATCGGCTGGATGCGGCCCGCCGTGACCGGCTGATCACCACCGGCCGCACGTTTGTCGCCGTCGATACGCTGGGCGCGGGAGTCGGCGATTACGTGCTGATCACCCAAGGCGCCAGTGCCCGCCTGACTCCGGAAACCAAGAACCTGCCGATCGATACGGTGGTGGTCGGCATTGTGGACCAGGTCCATGTGGAAGCAAACTGTGTGTACTCGCGAGAGAACGAGGCGAGAGAATGACGAAAACCCTGCCTATTGATGAGAATCTGATTCGCAACGTGGTGGCCCAGGTCTTGGCCGAGGTCGGCTCGATCCCTCCGGCCGCCAACGGCCGTCTCGAAGGCCGCCACGGGATCTTCGACGATGCCGAACAGGCGATCAGGGCGGCCAACGATGCGTACGAGCGGCTTCGCGAGTGCAGCCTGCGCGACCGCAAACGGATCCTGGACCACATCCGCCGGATCGCCATCGACCAGTGTGTCCCGCTGGGCACGATGGAAATGGAAGAAACGCGGATCGGCCGGTTGGAGCACAAGATTGACAAGCTCAAGACGCTGGGCGAGCGGACGCCGGGTGTCGAGTTCCTGCGGAGCGATGTGTACAGCGGCGACCGGGGTCTGGCCGTGATCGAACACGCGCCCTTCGGCGTGATCGGCGCGATCACGCCCGTCACCCACTCGTTGCCCACCATCACGGGCAATGCGATCAACATGATCGCGGCGGGCAACACGCTGGTGGTCAATCCACATCCCAGCGGCAAACGAGTGGCGGCCGAGGGGGTTCGTCGGTTCAACGAGGCGATCCACCGCGATCTGGGCATCGACAACCTGATCTCATTGATTGCCGAACCGACTTTGGAATCCGCCCAGCAGATTTTTCAGCATCGCGATGTGCGTTTGCTGTGCGTCACGGGCGGGGCCGGCGTGGCACGGGCCGCGATGAACAGCGGCAAACGGGCGATTGTGGCCGGCCCGGGCAACCCGCCCGTGGTCGTCGATGAATCGGCGGACCTGGACCGCGCCGCCCGCTGCATCGTCCGGGGCGCAGCTTACGATAATAATCTGCTGTGCATCGCAGAAAAGGAGGTCTTTGTCGTCCAATCCGTGTTCGAACCGATGCGGGACGCCATGGAGCGGGCCGGTGCGGTGTGCTTGAACGCTCGCCAGATCGACGAACTGTCCCGCAAAGCCATCGTGCAGGTCGGCGACCCGCGGCGGGACGCGCCGTGCAAAGAGTTCCTGGGCCAGGACGCCAGCGTGCTGGCCCGGGCCGCCGGGCGCCCGGTCCCCGAGGACGTACCCCTGCTGTTCGGCGAAACGGACGAAACCAACCCCTTCGTATCCGTCGAGCAAATGATGCCGTTCGTGCCGTTCGTCCGCTGTCGCGATGTCGACGAGGCGATTGCCAAGGCCCATCATTACGAACATGGCTTCCAGCACACCAGCATCATCCATTCGCACAACGTCCGCAGCATGACCAAGATGGGCCGCGTCTTGGAGACCACCCTGTTCGTGAAAAACGGCCCCTGCATGGCCGCGCTGGGGTTGGGCGGCGAAGGCTACCTGTCCTTCTCGATCGCCGGCCCGACCGGAGAAGGCGTCACCACGCCGCTGACCTTCACCCGCGAACGACGCTGCTCGATGATCGATGATCTGTGGATCCTGGGAAAAACCTGAGAGGCTTAACAAGACCGGCGAAGGTGGGTCGGGGGCTCCGAGACCGCCGCGGTTTTGTGAAGGCCTGGAAGTTCAAACCGCCGCTAACCGCGGGAAGCGGGCCCCGGCCGACGAGATGACCATGCAATTAGCTCAAGTGATTGGAAACGCGACCGCGACCGTGAAACATGCCTCCCTGGCCGGGCAGAAGCTGCTGATCGTCCAGCCGCTGCGGGCCGATGGACACTCGCCCGATGGCGACCCGCTGCTGGTGGTCGACGCGCTCGGCGCGGGGCCGGGCCAGCGGGTGTTGGTCACTAGCGACGGGCGCACGGCGCGCGAGCTGCTCCAGTCCGACGCCACCCCCGTGCGTTGGACGTCCCTCGGAATCAAGGACTAACGCCAGCACGCTCAAGGACTCGCATGATCGGCAACTCTTGGAATATCGACGCGATCGTCAGCGAAGTGCTGCGGCGACTGGACGAACCGCAGCACGCGGCCGGGCAGCCGGGGCCCGACGGCAGCGCCCCACGGGCCCGCGAAGATGATCCTGCAACGCTGCAGATCCGGCAACGCGTGGTCACCCTGATCGGGCTGGGAGACCGTTTGTCCGGAGTGCGGCGCGTGCTGCTGCCGCCCGGTGCCGTGGTGACGCCTGCCGTCCGGGATGAATTCCGGCGACGGGGCATCCAGGTGCATACGGCGCCAACCGAGCGCGCGCCCAACCTCGCTCCCGCCTCGAGATTGTTGCTGGTCGTGACGCAACCGCCCCCGCCGCAAAGGCTGCTGGACGCGGTGACGGCGGCGGCCGCGCCGGGGCAGACGCTGGGGCCCGCGCCGCTGACCGAATTGATCCGGCCCCTGGCGGAATCGCTGCGCGATCTCACGCGGGCCGCCGTGCTGATCACCCGCCAACCGGCCGCCACACTCTGCCTGGCCAACCGCTACCCCGGACTCCGCGCCGTCAGCGGGACCGGGAACGCCCTGACCGTGCGGCAAGCCGTTCAGGCGATCGGTGCCAATGTGCTGGTCCTGGACTGCCAGCAACCGGTCGATGCCGAACTGGCTCGGATGCTCCGGCACTTCCGACAGGCTCGACCCAGTTGCCCGCCGGCCTGGAAAACCTTGTTGGAGAATCCGCCATGAGAATTGCCCGCGTCATCGGAACCCTCACGCTCGGACAAGCCCATCCCAGTTACCAGGGCGCGCGACTCCGCTTGGCCATCCCCCTGTCCCAACGCGAATTGCGGGGCCAGCAGGAACCGGGCGGCGAGTGCCTGGTCGTTTGGGACCCTTGGGGAGCGGGCGAGGGCGATCTGATTGCGATCAGCGAAGGACCGGCCGCCGCCCAGCCGTTTCGCCCCCAGCTGAAACCGGTCGAAGCTTACAATGCGGCCATCCTGGACCGAGTTCAATTGCATCCGCCAGACGAAAGCCAGCTGACGTCCGCTCCGGATCCCTGAGCGACCCTGATAAAGTAAAAGGAACCACACATGCTGAACCCCCATAAAACCAAACAAGACATCTGCGAGATCGGACGCCGCATCTACGCCAAAGGCTTCGCAGCCGCCAACGACGGCAATCTCTCCGTCCGTATCGGCGACAACGAAGTCCTCTGCACCCCGACCCTGCACAGCAAAGGCTTTCTCAAGCCCGAAGACATCTGCACCATCGACATGAAAGGCAAGCAGACCGCGGGCAGAAAGCCACGCTCCAGCGAAGCCCTGCTGCACGTGGAAATCTACAAGGCCCGGCCGGATGTCAAAAGCGTTGTCCACTGCCACCCGCCGCACGCCACCGCCTTTGCCGTCGCCAAAGAGCCGATCCCCCAGTGCGTGCTGCCCGAGGTCGAAGTCTTCCTGGGCGACGTGCCAATCACCAAATACGAGACGCCCGGCAGCCAGGCCTTCGCCGAGACCATCTTGCCCTTCGTCAAGATGACCAACATCATCTTGCTCGCCAACCACGGTACCGTCAGTTTCGGCGAAGACGTGGAACGAGCCTATTGGTGGACCGAGATCCTGGACGCCTACTGCCGCATCCTCCTGCTCTCCCGCCAATTGGGCCGAATCAACTACTTTCCGGAAGAGAAAGAGCGTGAGCTCTTGAGTAGGAAGCAAGCCTTGGGGCATTCGGACCCGCGGAACACGCCGGAGTACCAGAACTGCGACATCTGTGCCAACGACATTTTCCGCAGCAGCTGGCAAGAGACCGGAGTAGCGCGGAAGGCGTTCGAGCCCCCGCCGCCGATGCGGCCTCCGGCAAAACCGGCCGAGCCGGGTTCCACACCTCCCGACGACCCGGATGTCGAAACCCTGGTCCAAGCGATCACCGATCGGGTCATGGCGGCCCTGTCCCAGCAGTGAGGGCATCATGAATCTGAGCGAACTCTTGCGGCTTAGCCGCAGTTATCGGCGTTTTCAGCAGCAGCCGCTGGACGAGAACACCCTGTTGGGATGGCTGCGACTGGCCCGGCTCTGCCCCTCGGCCGCCAATCGCCAGCCGCTGAAGTACCTGCTGACCTGGCGACCGGATCAGAATGCGAGGATCTTTCCCCATCTGCGTTGGGCCGCCGCCCTGGCCCCATGGCCCGGGCCCGGCGAAGGCGAGCGGCCGGTGGGCTATATCGTGATTCTGGGCGACAGTCGCCTCGGGCGGCGCTGGGACTGGGATTGCGGGATCGCGGCCCAAACGATCCTGCTGGCCGCCGCCGAACAAGGCTGGGGGGGCTGCATGCTCGGCTCGATCGACCACGCCGCCCTGCACGCCGCCCTCACACTGCCCAAACACTTGGAAATCCTGCTGGTGCTGGCCCTGGGCAAGCCCGGCGAAACCGTCCAAATCGAAGAGGGCAGCCCGGACGAACGACCCTACTGGCGGGATCAGCAGGGGGTGCATCACGTTCCCAAACGCCCCCTCTCCGAACTGCGCGTCCAGCCACCCGACTTTTGACCAGTCCGAGCTTGCGACCGCCGGGCAAATGTCACCTTATCCCGGCCCTCTTCCAGGCTAGTGCCGCAAATCACAATTGACGTTACATAACTCGATTCTCCCGGATGCCCCCGGCTTGCCCGGGGGAGGATTCACGCATGTCCCCTTTATCACGAATCCCTCACTGCGGATCAACCATGGGGATCGTCGGGCAGGAGTGCCCAACCTACGGGGAGACGCAGCAAGCAACTTCCGGCCTTGGTGGCCTATCAATT
>SLMF01000593.1 GCA_007133715.1 Planctomycetaceae bacterium | reverse complement strand
TCGCTGTGGCGCACCGCCAGCGTGAGCGGTCTTATCACCAATGATCGGCAAAGTTTGCCGCCGAGCGGTTCCTTTCCAGCGATTGTTTTCGTCCGCGGGAGAAACAGATTCGACTTGAAACACCAAGGGTACCGATCTTAACAGTCGAAAGCAAGGTCCTCGCGGTACCGGTTTATTGCGTCATTTGGGGGAGTTCTGGCTGCATGAAACGTGATTCACGGAGCCCAATTTGGCCTCTGCTGATTGTCCTGGCCCTGATTTTCTCGTGGCAGGTCCGTGCGCCGCGAGCCTGGCAGCGCGTGGCGTTGACACCGACGTACGAATTGCTGGGCGTGGCAGGTGGCATCCCGGCGTCGGCTAGCGCGGAAGCCGAGCCGCGGGAGCAATTGGCCGAAGCCAGTACCACGGGGGTAGAGAGATACGACGCAGGGAGGGTCTTGGCTGCCCGCGGCCTTCCGGCGAAGTTTGAGGAATCCAGTGCGGATACTCCTCAGCCAACCGCGCCTGCTGTACCCGAATCGCCATCCCCGATTCCGACGAGCGCGAGGCTGGCCGCCGTGGACCACTCCACGGAATTCGGGACCGACGGAGACGGTTCGACGCCAGCCCCGCGAGCCGGGGGGGGAACGTTCCCCAGGCAGACCGACTTGGACGATCACAGCTCGCCCATCTGGTCGGAGACGTCTGACCAGCGGTTGGTTGCCGCTCGTGCTGGCGATCTTGCACCTCAGGAGTTAGCGATCACCCGGGTCGGCGCGAGCCGAGCGGCGGCCGTGTCCTCGCGTTCGTCGCGGGGAGCGTGGTCCTTTGATCCGCCGGATGGCCTGGTTTCTGCCGCGCCCCTTCCAGCCGTTTCGGTTCCGGGTGCCCGCTCTGTCCCTGATCTTGCTGATGACCCGTCCTATCCGACAGCGGGGCAGGCAGCGGAGGCAGGCGAGGGCCCGGGATCGGCGGAGATTGTGAGCATGTCCGGGTCGGAGGCGGGAGAGGAGCGGAGCATACGGGAAACGGCCCCCCCTGCCGAAGAGGATTTCTTGCGTCAGGAGCGGAGAACGGATGCGGTGAGGCCGCGTCTGGCTCACACCGATCTGGCACCTGCCGGGCCGTGGGCTGGGGAATCGTCGTTACCTCGCCGTTCTTTGGTTCGAGAAAACCTGGCGGCTTGGCCCTACCCCGTGGCGCTGATCACCCGTCTGGAGATATTGAGCGAGCTGGCGCCGCACCACGCACTCTGGTCCCAGCGGGTACAGCGTGCGTTGCACACGTTAAGCCAGTTGGATTCCTTGACCTCGGCTGAGGTGGCGCAGACGCTGGCACATTTGCAGGATCACGCTCGCCACGGTCAGTCTTTGGCGGAACGCACGGAAGACGAAGCGGTGCGGAACGCGTTGGCCCGGGCCGTGCATAGCCTCCGCCGCCGCTTGGCCGTCTGGCAGCAGATCCATGACGTGGCTGCGGCCAGAGAAACGCCCCACGCGTTTTCCTTGAGTGATTCCCTGCAGTTGCGGCAAGTGCTGCACGATTTGGAAGCCAGCCTGGAGAATGTTCGACATCGCCGCGATTGGATGGAGTATTTGCAGGTGGCGGAAGCTTGGCGGTTGGAGAACATGGCCAGTTCGTTGGATACGACCGCGATCCGGCGAATCGCCCGAGGCATTTTGGGTCGTTTGGAGTACGCCCGACTCTCCCCCGCCCAGCGTGAGTTTCTGGAGCAGCCGGCCTTCCGAGCCTATCGCCGTGAACTCAAGCATTTGGCAGCCGAACCCGTCGACTTTCGCGGGCTGCTGCAGCATTTGGAAGATTACGAGTTGCGAGGTCTGACAGAACCCGCACATTGGGTTGCTCAGGCACAGCAGAATCTTCGTTGGTCCCACCACGAGCCGGTCGTCCGTCTGGGTCGGGAAGTGGACGCCTACTACCGCAATGCCAATTTTCGGGTGGCTTTTTCGGCCGAACTGCTCCGCCGTTTGATGCCCGAGCCGGATTCGCGTGAGGAGCCGATCGACGAGCACATTCTCGGAATTCGTACGCGGGGCAGTTCCGAGAGTCTGACGCAGTTGCGAGTCGGTTTTCGGCCGAGCGATTCCAGCTGGCAATTGCGGCTGCTGGCCGATGGCGACGTGGCCAGTCTGACCACCGCCTCACAAGGTCCCGCCACGTTTTACACTCGCGGACGTTCGCGATTCCGAGCGGAAAAACCGATCACGATCGATGCGGGGGGGATCCGTTGGGGTCGCACGGAGGTAGGGGTGGACAGCGACACGGCGCTGGCCGGCTTGCGTACCGACGTCGACGGTGTCCCCCTGCTGGGCGATATTGTGCAGAACATCGCCACCCGCCAGTATCGCAGCCGCACGCCCGCTGCCGAGCTGGAAGCCCAGCAGTTGCTGGCCCAGCGGGTCCGGTCGATGCTGGACGCGGAAGTCGAGCAGCGGATCGAGGAACTGCAGGGCAAGTTTCTGGCCCATTTTTACCGCCCGCTGTATCACTTAGACCTGAATCCGGTCGCCTTAGAGATGCGGACGACGGAAACACGGGGCATCGCCCGCTACCGTTTGGCGGGTCCCCATCAATTGGGTGCGCATACCCCCCGCCCGCTCGCGCCCGCCGACAGTGTGTTGAGTGTGCAAATGCACGAGTCGGTGGTGAACAATGTGATCGAACAGCTGGGTTGGCAAGGCCGACGCATGCCGTTGGACACGGTTTATGCGGAACTTGCCCAGTTGTTTGGCTTGCCGACCATCCAGCCGCCCGACGATTTGCCGGAGGATGTGATGGTCCGGTTCGCGGAACGCAACCCGCTGAGACTGGCCTTCGAGGACGGTCGTGTGCGGATCACGCTGGGTTTGGCCGAGCTGTCACAAGGCCGCAATCGCTGGCGGAATTTTGTCGTCCGGGTGCACTATCAACCGGTTCCCGAGGATCCCCGGGTGGATCTGGCGCGGGACCAGTATGTCGAGTTGATGGGGCGTTTGGGTCTGGGGGACCAGATCGCGTTGCGGGGGATTTTCAGCCGCGTGTTCTCGCGCGAGAAACCGATTGGCCTCCTCACGCGGTTCCTGGAAGACGACGCCCGGATGCACGGCTTGGCCCTCACGCGGATGGAAATCGGCGATGGCTGGCTAGCCGTGGCCATCGGCCCGAAGCGATATTTTCGTCGAGCCCTCCCCTTGCCCGTCGCCTTTCGCATCGCCGATTGATAAACTGGCTTGGAGACTCTTCTTTTCTTCCTGACGGCGAGGATTCGCGATGGAATTCTACAAACCCTCGGGAGCCTGCCCCCTGAACGCAGTGCTCCTGCTGCTGGCCACAGGCATTCCGTTAACTCTGTTGGGTGGCGTTGTCTACGCGTTCGGCATCGTCTATATCCCCCTGGTTTACGTCAGCGTCCTGCTGACGCTGGGCTACAGCTGGTTGCTCGGCACGACGGTGGGCTGGGTGGCCATGAAGGGCCGACTGCGAAACAACCGGCTGTTGACGGTCTTTGGTCTGCTGATGGGCGGGATGGGGCTGTACACCGCGTGGGCCTGGGACGCCGTGGCTCGGCTGGGTACCGAGGTGGGCCTGCTGGGTTTCCATCCTTTCTTCCTGTGGGCCTACCTGAATTTTCTTTACGAGAACGGCTCCTGGTCGTTGGATGGCGGGGCGGCCTTGACGGGGCCGGCCTTGGCGGCGGTGTGGTTGACCGAAGCGATTCTGGTGCTGGCGATCTCGGTCTTTGTGGGCCGCAGTTGGACCGCGAATTTGGCTTATTGCGAGAAATGCCAGCTGTGGCACGAGGTCAAGCAGGGGCTGTTGCACTTGGCCAGCGACGCGGACGCTCCCGTCTGGCAGCGTGTCGAAGAGGGCGACCTGGGAGCGCTGGACCAGTTGCCTTTCGGAGTGGACTCGCAGGGCCGTGCCATCCGACTGGATCTGAGTCTGTGCCCGGAGTGTGAAGAGACGGGCTACCTGACGGCTCAGGCCGTCACTTATACCGTTGATGAGAAGGGAGCCGTCTCGGAGCAGGCGCGTCCCCTGTTCGCCCACGCGGCCATTGCCCGCGAGACCGCCGCTTGGCTGTGTGAAAAAGCCTGCCAAGCAGCCGCAGAAGCGATGGCGGCGGAGGCAGCGGTCGAAGAGGCAATGGCGGCGGAGGCAGCCTTGGAGGGGCAGGACCATGAGGCAACCGCGGGGTGAGACGCTCGTGAAGACTTCTTTTGGAATCGGCATGAACCGGCTCCGCCCACGCCCGGCTGATGCCGTCCAAGCCAGCAAGCCCAGCGGCAGCATTCCAAGGCAACCGCATCGCAGCTTGCACCGTATCTCGTTTCCTCCGTCTTCAGCTCGGGCCCGATTGCTACCGCCTCCATGATCTGCCAGTGGGCCGCCGTTTTCAAGAGACTGTGCCGCCAGCTGGTTCTTAATGTTCCGTGGACGGGGTGGCGGGCGGCGGGAACGTCCGATGCTCGACCGGCAGCTCGATCGGTGCCACCAGCGGGGTTGCGGGTTCGCCTCGAAACAGCACTTCCGCAGCCGCCGGGCGTTCCGCTTCTTCCATTTCCCCCACCTTCTGGCGTGCGGTCTGCGAGGTTCGGTAGCGGCGATTAAAGATCTCGGGATCGAACGGGTCGCGCGGTACGAATTGCGGCTGGCCATCGGCGGTGGGCAAGCGGCGTGCTTCATCGGGCTCGAGATACTGGGCAGGCTGTACGTATCTGGCGGAGTCTTCGGCAGGAACCTCGGCGTAGGCCGGCCGGACCTCGCGTGCTGCCGGGCTGCCGACCGTGAACTCGTCCGTCTCCTTCCGTTCCTTTGACTCGGGACGCACGGCGCGGCGGACCCAGGCTGCGAGCAGTTCGAATTGCTCCTTCTCGCGGGACCCGAGCATGGCGGTCTGCCGTCCCCCATGGGGTGTGGACGCTTGGCGAAGCAAGGGACTCAACTCGGGCGTCTCGCTGTCCACCTGTTGTAGGACCGAATAGAGATTGCGTTGGGTGAATCGGCGACTGATCGCGGCCGCCCCGCTAGGGCGGATCAGCCGGAAATCCGTGCTGCTGTGTCCGCCGTGGCAGCCGCTGCCGCCGCAACGATTGAACAGCAAGGGCTGGACTTGCGTCGTGAACTGTTCGACGGTTGCCGCGGGCAAGCCGCGTGAGAAACGATCCAGTTGCTCCAGCCCCAGCGGCCGTTCCGAGGGCGTTTGTGCAGCGGCACGTTGTCGAGGCGGCTCGATCGCCGTGTTCAAACGGCGGACCAGACCGGGAAGCCGGATGTGGCCCGGTTGGCGAGCCATCACTTCAAGCAATTCATCGGCCGCCGCTCCCGTTAAACCTTGACGTAAACACCAGTCGGCCAAGTCCAAGCGTCCCGAGAGGTCCTCGGGCTCGACCCGCGCTCGCAGCTGACGATAGGCTTCTTCTAAACCGTCACAGTACAAATCCACGTCGCGAACCGGAACCCGTATCTCGCTTCGCGAACCGACGGTCACCAGATAGTAATCGCCCGCCCGAGTCACGCGGCCCGACAACACCCCCCCATTGTCCAGGACCAGGACGCCGTCGCGCGGAGCCAGTTCGGGCTCCGGCGTTCCGGCGGCCGACAACCAGCACACGATCACGAGCGTCGCAAAGGAGTTCATGGGAGGGGACGATATCGCAAACCGCCCTGCGGGTCAACGCGAGAAAAACGCGGCCCCCCCTCCCCACGTCCGACCCGGATTGCTAGCATTCCCCGCTATGGCCAAGACACCGATGATGCAGCAGTACGAGGACGCGAAAGCAGTGTGTGGCGATGCCCTGCTGCTTTTCCGGATGGGGGATTTTTATGAACTGTTCCATGAAGATGCCAAAACGGCTGCCCGCGTCTTGGGACTGACACTTACCAGCCGAGATAAGGGTGAAAACGCAGCACCCATGGCGGGTTTTCCACACCATCAGTTAGACTCCTACTTGGCCAAACTTATTGCGGCCGGCTTCCGAGCTGCGGTGTGCGAACAGGTCGAGGATCCGAAACAGGCCAAAGGGTTGGTCCGACGGGAGGTGACTCGGGTAGTCACGCCCGGAACACTGACGGACGAAGCCCTGCTGGATCCGCGGGAGCGCAACTTCCTGGTGGCGGTGGCGGTCCCGGCCGGTAAGGAAGCATCGGATGCCGGGCGGGTGGGCGTGGCCTGGGCCGAACTGTCGATCGGCCAATTTCAGGCGGCCGTGTTTCCCGCGAATCAATTGATCGATCAACTGGCCCGGCTCGGACCCTCGGAATGCTTGGTCAGCGAGGACGAAGAACGGCTGGTGGAACGGCAATTGCCGGAATTGCTGGTCACTCGCCGACCGGCTTGGGCTTTTGCCCTCGACCAGGCCCAAAAGCTGTTGGCTCAGCATTTCCAGACGTTCAGCCTGGAGGGCTTCGGGTTCGACGCGGACGATCGGCTGGCGATCCGCGCGGCGGGTGCCGTGCTGGATTACCTGCGGGAAACGCAGAAGACGTCGCTGGACCACATCGACCGTTTGCTGTCCTACCGGCCGGGCAGTTGTTTGGAGATCGACGGAGCCACCCGCCGCAGTTTGGAATTGACACGCACGATCCGTGGCGGCAACCGAGAGGGCTCGCTGGTCGCCGTGCTGGATCGGACCACCACCGCGATGGGGGCTCGCCAGTTGGGCGACTGGCTCAGCAACCCGCTGACCGATGCCCAGCAGATCGCTGCTCGTTTGGATGCGGTGGAGGAGTTGGTCAACGAGGACGCGTTGCGAGGTCAGATTCGCGATTACCTGCGGGGCGTTTACGATTTGCAGCGTCTGCTGGCTCGCGTGACAACGGGGCGCGCTTCGCCCCGCGATCTGAACTTCATCGGCCGCACGCTGGCCGGTCTGCCACAACTGAAAGCCCGCTTGACCGCTCGCCGCAGCGCCCTGCTCTGCCGTCTGGAGGCCGAATTGGACCTGTGTCCCGAGGTGCGGGGCGAGCTGGAATCGGCTTTGGTCACCGATTGCCCCCTTTCCCCCCGAGACGGCGGCTTGATTCGCGAGGGGTTCGATCCGGAACTGGATCGCCTCCGCGAACTGGCGGCCGGCGGAAAACAATGGATCGCACGCTATCAGGCCGATGCCGTGGCCCATTCGGGGATCCCCAATCTGAAAGTTGGCTTCAACAAGGTCTTCGGCTACTACATCGAAGTGACGAACACCCATCGGGATCGGGTTCCCGAGAACTTTATCCGTAAACAGACGCTGAAGAACGCCGAACGCTATATCACCCCCGAGTTGAAGGAATACGAAGAGCAGGTGCTGACGGCCGACGAGAAGGCCCAGGAACTCGAGTACGAATTGTTCCTGGAACTGCGGGATGTTGTAGCGGCGGCCGCCCGGCGATTGCAGGCCACGGCCGACGTCCTGGCCCAACTGGATGTCTTGGCCGGTTTAGCGGAACTGGCCCGCCATCGAGGCTATTGCCGACCCCAGATCGTGGAGGAACCGGTCCTGAACATCGTGGAGGGACGCCACGCGGTTCTAGACGTCACCGAGCCGGAGGGAACTTTCGTCCCCAACGACACCGAGGCGGGCAACGAACAGGGGACGATCCTGTTGATCACCGGGCCCAACATGGCCGGCAAAAGCACTTATATTCGCCAAGTTGCCTTGTTGACACTGATGGCCCAGATGGGATCGTTCGTACCGGCACGGAAAGCGACGATCGGGATCGCGGACCGCATCTTCGCGCGGGTTGGGGCCAGCGACGAATTGGCTCGCGGCCAGAGTACGTTCATGGTCGAAATGACCGAAACCGCCCGGATCCTTAATACGGCGACCGACCGCAGTCTGGTTATTTTGGATGAAATCGGCCGCGGAACCAGCACCTACGATGGTGTCTCGCTGGCTTGGGCGATCATCGAGCATATCCATGACCAGCTGGGCTGCCGTACGCTGTTCGCCACCCACTATCACGAGTTGACAGACTTGGAGAGTTCGTTGCCCGGCGTGCGGAACCTGAACGTGGCGGTCAAAGAATGGGAAGAGAACATCGCCTTCCTGCACAAAATCGTGCCGGGAGCCGCAGACAAGAGCTACGGCATCCATGTCGCTCGACTGGCCGGCGTGCCGCCGGAAGTCAACGAGCGGGCCAAGCAGATCCTGGCTCAACTCGAATCCGAGCACTTGGATCGGGACGGCCGGCCGAAGATCGCGAGCCGACCGCGCCGTCGCCGTGGCGGCGATATCCAACTGACCCTTTTCGGTCCCGCTGAACATCCTCTTTTAGACGAGATTCGAAAAGTCGATCTGACCGACAGAACGCCTCTGCAGGCCTTCGAATTGATCCGATATTGGAAGGAACAGCTGGACCAGCCCTCGTAACGCGTTTCCGGGATGCGCTGTCGCGACCCCGGCGTGCGATGGGGAATCGCTTTGCGGCGAAGGCCGCTGAAGGACACGGGCGAGCAACCGTTTCCACGGCCTACCGTTTCGTTCCCGCGAAAGGCAAATCAGCACCGATCCACAAGAAAAGCCCTCGCCGTTGTAACGGCGAGGGCCGAATGTTTGTTCCCAGGCAACCGTCGCGCCTCGACCACTACTTCTGGATAGCGCCCTTCTGGACGTGAGCCTTCTGGACGTGAGCCTTTTGGACAGGGGCTTTCAGTTCGGGAGCTTTCTGGACATGGCCCTTCTGGACCGCGTGGCGGTGCCCTAGGAGACCCGGACGATGGGCCATGCGGTGCAGCAACGACCAATCACGCTGGACGTGGGCGCCGTGCTTCACATCGACCGGAGCCTTTTGGGCGGGGGCCTTCTGGACATGCACGGGGGCCTTCTGCACATGCACGGGGGCCTTTTGCACATGCACCGGCGCCTTCGCGGGAGCCTTCTGGACATGCACACGCGGCTGCCGCGGCATCCGCACGGGGGCCTTTTGGACATGCACCGGAGCCTTTTGGACCGGGGCGGGTGCTTTCACGACCCGCTGACGGGGCATCCGCACGGGGGCCTTCTGGACATGCACGGGGGCCTTCTGGACATGCCCGGGGGCCTTCTGGACATGCACGGGGGCCTTCTGGA
>SLMF01000459.1 GCA_007133715.1 Planctomycetaceae bacterium | reverse complement strand
TGCCGGCAACGGCGTGCGAGCCAGCTCGCGGGCCGCGAAATGGGCCGCCTGCTGTAGCGTTTGCGCACCGTACAGCAACATCCCAAACGTCAAGATCGCTGCCAGCAGCAGATACAGCACGATCGCCACCACTGCAAACTCGACCAAAGCCTGACCGCGACGGCGGCCGCGACGCGTGGTTAACTCAAAAATCACCGGAACGTGACCGTAATGTCGGTTCATGAGCGTTCAAAAAGCTTCGAGAACGCAGCCGAGCAAGCGAATCAGGGAGAAGCCCGCCCGGCATCAATACACCGCACGGGCCTTCCCCTAATCCAGGACCAGCTGCAAACGATCTAAGGCAACTCGCAGGGAATAATGTACCCGTAGGGCTGTGGCCGGTCTCTGACCGAGCCACCGCGCCGACCGAAGGTCTCCCGGCGGTTTCGGCGGGGTCAGGAGACCCTCGCCGAACGATCCAGGACCAGCTGCAAACGATCTAATCGTCCTCGCCACCACCGGCCGCCGGACCGTGACCGCCGGGCGTGAAAACGCTGCCCGCCCCGTCACCGGCGGCACCGCCCCAAATGTTCATCGAGAAACGCTGCTTGCCGAAATTGCCTTCGATCTGGTCGGCAGCCAGCGAGATCCGACCATCACCCGAAGACGGACTAAACTCGACCAATCGACCGGTCTGAATGGGATTGTTGCCGCTGGCATGGACACCCGGCAGGATGACCGTGGCCATGTTGATCATCCCCGCCACCTTGTGGCCGAACAACGAAATGCCGACCAGCGAGATCAACATCACGCCCGCGATGATCACGGCGTATTCGACCAAAGCCTGACCCTTACGTCTGCGATGGAACTTGCGAATCATGACAAATGCTCCTGAAAAAAAAGTCATCAAACTGAACAGATTTCACCCACCTGGCCGTGTAGGCCAGAGAAACGGCTTCAAAAACGGTGCGTGCAGCTCTGCCACACGCGAGAAAGACCGCTGCGCGGACGCGGGAACACTGGGGACTGGTCGGACCTCGTTACTCCACACGCCGCGCGCAACGGTGGAAGCTTGTCGCGCACCACGGCTGGCCTTCGGCCACGCCCAACAACAAATCGATGAATGCAGGCAAACTCGTCGGCACCGTGCAGCCCCAAGGCCGAAAGGCCTTGTACTTCCGCTGCGCAACCCAGGCCCACGGGATCTTCCTGGCGTTCCCCGACGATCAAGGTCTAATGAAACCACCCATGTACCGGTTTTTCATCCGGAAACCTTGGGTCCGCCAAATGCGGAACCCCAGTCGGGGTTGCACAGGCTGCGGCAAGGCACAAGGTGCATTCTTCGAGCGACAAGACGGGGATCAGGCCCCGATGGGCGGTCCCCTCGCCAGATAGACACCGGCCCGCGAACGGACGACCCGCGGTAGCTCGCGAATCAGAATCGGCTGAACCGCTTCCGCCGAGAAGACCGGTTCCGTCAAGAGCTGCAGGGCCGCGGAATGAGCGTAAACCTTACAGATCGAACATTGCCGCGGATCATGCGGCTCGGGAGTCGGCTGAGGCGAATCGGGAGAATCCGGCTCTGCCGCCTCGGCCAACGCTTGCGAGCCACCGCAAGTCGATGAACCACAGCAGAACCCCCTCTCGCGAGAATCATGTCCCCCGGATGCAGTTAACGAGCACTGCCACAGGTGGAGCGCCGGTCCCCACTCGAACGCACCCAAGTGGAGTGCGACCAAGAGCCAGATGCCGATATATCGAGTCCGACCATACATGGTCAATAAACCAGCTCGATCCACCAGGACCGACGAGAGGGGTATCCGTAAGCGGAATTGCAAACCGATTGCAACGTCTTCATTCTTTGTCAACCGACGAATTTTGTCAAGCGCACGTTTTGTAGCAAGCCCTGATTTGCTCGTACAGGTCCCAATCCGCATCTCCCACGTGGCCCGGCATCTCCGAGGCCGGTTCGGGACTTGTACAGATTACTTGACGTCGCGGATTGGGTTCATTGCTGGGAGGGCTTGTCCAAGGTTTTTCAAGGCCCGAAGTCCGTCTGGAAGATGCGGACCCACGTGGGTGGCGCGCCGATACCCTCCGAATAGCCTTCTTGGCTGCTTCCGATTTAGGCGACGATCTCGCGGCGACGATCGACATAGTCCCAAATCACATAACGCTCTAAATCGCGGCCTGCGGTAAAAAACACCCGACCACGCGTCGATTCGGCCAGTCGCTGGGCAAATTGCACGTCCTCTCGCGATTGGGACCAACTGGGGACCAGAAACAGATTCAACGTGATGCCGTCGCGAGCACATAAGGCCCCCTCACGCATCGTGGCCGCCTCCGTCAACGGGTCAGGTGGGTACAGCATGTAGAGCCAGCTACCGTCAAAATGAGCGGTTGGCAAACCGTCGGTAATCAGGATGACCTGCCGGTTGGGCGTGTCTTGAACTGCCAATAACTGGCGGGCGATTTGCAGGGCATGCTGGATGTTGGTGAAATGCGGCGGGATCAACTGTTCGCTGATATCCTCGCGGCTCATGTCGACTCGCAGCCGGACCCGCGGATCGTAGATCGTGACCGGTTTCGGGAGCAATTCGATGATCTGGCCGTCGGCTCGCCGCCTCGCAAATGTGTACATTTCGACAAAATGTAGTCGATCCCCCGGATATTCGCTGCGAATCAGCCCGTTCAAAGCCAACGCCATCCGCTTGACGTGGACGTATTGGCCGTCGTAACGCATCGAACCACTCATATCGAGTATCACGACTGTAGCGCATTTGGGTTGATTTCGTGTCTTATGCACCACGATGTCTCGCGTTTGAAATCGCCCCCTGCCCCCACCTCCTTCCCGAACCAGGGCATTGATCATCGACTGGGGGATGTCCATCTGGGCCAAGGAATCGCCGAATTCGTAAGGTTTGGTCTGCTGCATTTCGACGGCGCCTTCGCCGTTGACCGTTGCCGGATGCCGCCCGCTACGCGAGGCTTGCAGATGACGGAAGATCCGTTCCAGAAGTTTCCCCTGAAACACGCGGTAGGCCTGGGGTGTCAGTTGAAAAGCGCCCCGCTCGGCCGCCAACCCCTGCCGCTCGGCCATCTCCCGCAGGGAGTCCTCGACCATTTTCTGCAGCTGCTGTAGCCGCTGGATGTCTCCCGGCTCACTGAATTCGGCCAAGGCTGCCAAGTCAATGACGGCAATTTGAGCCGTTTTTCGCGCTTGTTCCAGCTGTTTCAAGAGTTCATCGATTCTCTCCAGTTCCTCTTTGACTTTCAAAGCTTCGGGAACGGTCATCGGGTTCGTTCCCGAGAATTCGTACTTGGCCGCCAATTCCTCCACCAAGTATTTGTTTCCCAGGCTTTGAATCAGCAGGACCAGCCCGCGCGCGAATACCGAACGGTCGTCGCCCACGGCGTACCACAGCCGCTCCAATTCGAACAACTGCTCCCGTACCACACTTTGCCGAAACTGCTTTTTCAAGGGCTGGGGTGGATTGAGTCGTTGGGCCCGCCGCACGTAGTGCCGCTGAGCCGTGCGAACGACCGTGTCCGTTTCGTATTTCGCCAAAATCTTTCGCTTCCGCTCCAAGAGCATGGCGATCAAGGCATCCAACGACGGTCCCAGGCCGGCAATCTGATCCGGATCCAGATGCACAGCACGCGACAACTCGTCCGAGGTGAACGGCTTCATGTCGCCGAACAGCAGCATGTGCTCGAAGGCAGGGGAAACCACATCGTCCGTCGGCCGGGTCGGACTCGGAAAATGACGCGGATCATACTTCTGATAGGTGTGTATCACACCACCAACCAACGGTTCGCCTGGCATGCGTTTCTCCCTCTTCCCCCAGGGACTCGCCGGAAACACGTCGTGTGAACCGGCGGCCCGGGTACCAATGGTCGAGAACCCCGGGCCGATGGAATCATAGGTCGTCCGCAGCATTTCGGGAACCGGGAACGAGGGCTGCCTGCCCGACTACGTGACGCGCGACCGCCCACAGCGTACACTGGTCGATTGTCCGTCAACCGTACCGCCCGTTCCAAACAGCAGGAGCGATACCGCCATGACTTCCCACGTATCTGACCCACGGCGTGAGTCGAGAGTCTCTTTTTTCCTTTGGTGTTTATTCGCGAAGCCCAGCGCCGAGTTGACGGCCGCCCCGTGCCGCCGGGTGGCCGCTTGGCTTCTTTTGCTGATTCTGCCAGTCGCTTCCCCCATCTGGGCCGCTTCGCCCTTCGAGGGCCGACCGAACGTGTTGTTCGTGGCCGTGGATGACCTGCGTCCCGAGATCGAGGGCTTCGGCGTCGAGGACATGGTTACCCCCCACTTGGACCGACTCGCCGCCCGGGGCGTGCGCTTTGACCGCGCCTACTGCAACATTGCGGTCTGCGGCGCCTCGCGAGCCAGTTTGATGACCAGCCTCCGCCCTACCCCCACCCGCTTTACGTCGTTCCAAACCTGGACGGAAAAAGACGCTCCCGAGGTGCCTACCCTGCCTTGGGTGTTCCGCCAGCATGGGTACCAGACGATCAGCAATGGGAAGGTGTATCACCATCGGAATGATGATGCACGGGCTTGGACCCAGCCACCTTGGCGTCCTGATGTTCCTAGTATTTGGTGGGCATTGGAAGAGAATCGGGCGCTGGCTATCGGCGATAACCGCGGTCCGGCTTACGAATGGGCTGACCTGCCGGACGATCTTTACCCGGATCATCAGGTCGTTGACCGCACCTTGGCCGACCTGAAACGCGTGGCGGAGCAGGACCAGCCGTTCTTCTTGGCTTGCGGCTTTTATCGGCCTCATCTTCCGTTCGTTGTACCGCAGAAGTACTGGGATCTTTACCCGGAGGATCAGACGTCGCTGCCCGACAACATGTTCTTCCCCCATGACCTTCCCCAAGCGTTCCAATATCATTGGGGCGAGTTGCGTCGCTATCACGGGATCCCGCCACGGGGGCCGGTTTCCGAAGACACGGCTTTGCAGTTGATCCGCGGCTACCGTGCCTCGGTCAGTTTCATCGACGCGCAGATCGGCCGTCTCTTGGACGCATTGGAACGGCATGGACTGTGCGATCGCACGATCATTGTGTTGTGGGGTGACCATGGCTGGCAGCTGGGCGAGCACGGTTTCTGGTGCAAGCATACGAATTTTGAAGTCGCGGTTCGCGCGCCGCTCCTGATCGCCGTTCCGGGGATCGAGGGTGGTCGTGTGACCCAGCGGCTGACCGAGTTCATCGACATTTTTCCGACCTTGTGCGAATTGGCAGGTTTGCCCCAGCCAGAGCATGTGGAGGGCCGGAGTCTGGTGCCGCTGTTGCACGCTGGGGATGCCGAGCACAAGGAGGCGGTATTCACTCGCCACGGCGGTGGGGATGCCGTGCGGACGGAACGCTACCGGTACATGGAGATGCGCACTCGCGGCGGGCGGGGTGAACTGCGTGGCACCGGCCTGTTCGACTTGGAACACGACCCCGACGAGAACCAGAACGTGGCCGAGGACCCGGCCTATGCCGAAACTCGCGACCGGTTGCAGGCGATGCTGGATGCGTTCCGTGCTGAATTCTACGGGGACTGATGGCGGTGGCTCTGGAATCGCTTTCCGATCAGCCGAACCGCGACGCGAGGGCTTCCGGAATGCAGGTTTCCCGGCGGACGCGGCGGCAGGCGGTGGCGGAGGGCAACCCTGCCCGGGAGCCGGCTCGAGACTTGGTTTCCCACCTGACGGACGCGATGCGAGCGGCTTTGTTCGAATTGCTGCGCGGGGTGCAGGCCGCAGAACGGGTTTCCCAGAGCCCAACCTTGGCTCCGCCGGGTGCGGCCAAGCTGCGCGAACTCGCTAGCGGCTTGCCGACGCTGCTGATGCGGCTGGTGTTCCTGCTGTACGCCGAGCAGCGTAACCTGTTGCCCGCGGATGCGGGATGGTCGAGCCAGCCGTTGACGCAGCTTTTCGACCGGCTGCAGGCGGATGCTGCGGAAGGCCACGCGGACCTCGAGCGGCGGTTCGAACTCGGGCGGCAACTGCAAGTGCGGTTCCGGCAGCTCGCCACGCAGTTCCCGCCTGCCGAACCGCTCGCCTGCCCGCTTTCCGATGCTTCGCTCTATCGGGTTCTCCGCCTGCTGCTGGTACGGGACGGGCAGTGTATGCCGCTGGGCAGTTTGGCGGTGGAACAGCTGGGCAGTTTGTATGAAGGGGTGCTTGGATTTGTGGTCCACCAGGCGACGGGCCGCTCGCTGGCTTTCCGGCCGGCCGGTCCGAATCGCGTTCCCCAAACTCTCGATCTGGATCGGCTGGGCGCCCTGCCGCCAGAGCAGCGTCGCGGCTGGTTTCGCCTTCAGACCGGGCACACGCTGGCCAAACAGGCGGCGGAAAGGCTGCGGGCAGCCGCCGGTCTGGAGCAAGTGCTTGCTGCGGTGGAAGCGAAAGTTGCGTGGCAGCTGACCCCGCAGATCGTGCCAGCGGGCGGTCTGATTCTGGCCGCGTCGGACGAACGGCGTGGGAGCGGCTCGCACTATACGCCGCGTAGCCTGACCGAACCGATTGTTCGCAGGACGCTGGAACCCCTTTTTCGGCCAGGGGCCGCGTCGGCAACAACCCCCGAGCAGATCCTGAACTTGAAGATCTGTGACCCGGCGATGGGCAGCGGTGCATTTCTGCTCGAGACCTGCCGCCAGTTGGGCGAGCACCTGGTCCACGCCTGGGCGGTTCACGGTGGCCCGGCGACCGAAGTGGCGGGCACCGAGCCACGCCTGCTTGCAGCTCGCCGCTTGGTCGCACAACGCTGTATCTACGGGGTCGACAAAAATCCCTTGGCCGTCGAACTGGCACGCCTGTCGCTGTGGTTGTTGACGCAGTCTCGCGAGCCACCGTGGGGTTTTCTCGAGCATGCCTTGCGCTGGGGCGATTCGCTGGTCGGCCTGACCCGCCGCCAGCTCTTGGCCGTGGATTGGAAAGCCGGTGGCGAGCCCGAGTTGACGCCCGCAGGACTCGCTGCGCAGCTGGCCCGAGCGACGGAAGCTCGCCTCCGTGCGTGGGAACTTGACGGTGGCGATCCCCGAGAGCGGCGACGCCGGTTGGCCGAGGCCGATCGTGAATTGCACCCCGTCCGTCTGATCGGGGATGCCTGCCTGAGAACGTTCTTTGGGAACAGCCGCAACGCGGCGCGGGAGCGGCAGCGCCGGCGACTGCGGGACGAACTGCGGAATCGGTCTTCTTATGAAGCAGCCCAGACGAACCGGGAACCGTTGATCGCAGCCGCCCACCCCTTGCGGCAGGGTGCGCAACCCCTGCCCGCGTTCCACTGGGAGATCGAGTTCCCCGAGGTGTTCTCACGTCACAGCGGCGGCTTCGATGCCTGCGTGGGCAATCCACCCTTTGCCGGAAAGAATACCCTGGCCTGCGGGCACCCACCCGCCTACCGAGCATGGCTCCAGACCATCCATCCGGGCAGTCACGGCAACGCGGATCTGGTCGCCCATTTCTTCCGCGCCGCCTTCCGCTTGCTTCGCAACCACGGCACGCTCGGATTCCTTGCCACCAACACGGTAAGTCAAGGCGATACGCGGGCTACCGGACTGGGCTGGATCCGGTCGCATCAGGGCGAGATCTACGAGGCGCGGCGGCGAGTCCTCTGGCCGGGCTCGGCCGCGGTCGTGGCCAGCCTAGTCCATCTGTTCAAAGGGGCTTACCGTGGCCCGAAACGATTGGACGGACGGCCGGTCGACACGATCACCGCCTTTCTCTTCCACCGCGGCTCGGATCACGAGCCCCAGAGACTGCGTGGCAACTCCGGCAAGGCGTTTCAAGGTCAGATCGTGCTCGGTATGGGCTTCACTTTCGACGACCGCGATACGAAAGGCGTCGCCAGTCCGCTGGCCGAAATGCGACGGCTGATCGCGCGCGACCCGCGGAATGCCCAGCGGATCTTCCCTTATCTGGGCGGCGAGGAACTGCACACCAGCCCGAATCAGGCCCCCCACCGCTTTGTGATCGATCTCAGCGATCTGAGCGAAGAACAGGCCCGCGACGCCTGGCCAGACCTGATGCGGATCGTCGAACAGCGGGTGAAGCCCCGTCGGCTCGGGCTGCCGCCCAAAAACAATTGGAACCGAGATGTCGCGGCTCGCTGGTGGCAGTTCGCCTCGTCGCGGCGCGAGCTGAAATCCCGCATCGACGGCTTACCGCGGGTGCTGGTCACCAACGCCCAGGCAACCCCGCACCTGGTTTTCGTGTTCTATCGTCCCAATGTGGTGTTCGCCAATAGTTTGAACGTCATCGCCAGCGCCGCATGGTCCTGGTTCACCTGCCTGCAATCGCGGCTGCACGAAGTCTGGGCGCGTTTCTTTTGCTCGTCGATGAAGGACGACTTGCGATACAATCCGTCCGCTTGTTTCCGGACTTTCCCCTTTCCCCCGGGTGTCTTGGAGACCGCCGCGTTCCCGTCGACCGAACGGTTACAGCCGCTGACCACCGATCCGCGGGTCCGCGAACTGGAACGCGTCGGCTGCGAGTACTACCGGGTGCGTGCCCGCCTGATGATCCGCCATGACCAGGGGCTGACCAAGACGTATAATCGCTTCCATAATCCGCAGGACACCACCGAGCCGATCGCGCGGTTGCGGCAACTGCACGCGGCCCTGGACCGTGCTGTGTTCCGAGCGTACGGTTGGGACGATCTGGCCGACACCGCAGGGTGCCAGTTTCAGCCCGAGGGGTTCGGTTCCCACCACGGTGCGAACGACCTGACGGGCAACTCGAGCGCGCCACGCGACATCGGGCGACGCCAGCCGAAGCCGCGCTGGCGTCTGAGTTGGCCCGATGATCTGCGGGACGAAGTCCTCGCTCGGTTGCTGGAATTGAATGAGAAGGATGCCCGAAAGGAGGCGTGAGGATGAGCCAACACGAACACTTCATGCGCTGCGCAATTCAATTGGCCCGGCAAGTTCCGCAATTGCCGTTCGGAGCGGTCATCGTCGACCGAGTCGGCGGTCAAATCGTGGCCCAAGGCTGGAACCAATCGTCGCGGAATCCCACCTGGCACGGCGAAATCGATGCCATCAACCGCCTGGCCGCTTCCCAGCCCCACTTCGACGGGC
>SLMF01000700.1 GCA_007133715.1 Planctomycetaceae bacterium | reverse complement strand
GTTTAGAATTGGGCGAAAATTTCGTCTGTTTCTGTGTTCGTTTCGGCCGTGCGCAGCCGAAGGGGGTCGGGAGCCTAGCGCCGCCTTGACGCGGTTCTGGTTCGCCGTTTCCCTGTAAGAGTGGGTTTATTTGATTTGCGTGGGTGCTAGGAATCGAGCTGGGGAAACGGCGGCGAGTTAGTGGATTTTGACGGTTTTCCCGTAGGATTTACGGCTGCTTTCGGTTTTTCCGCTTTTGCTCGGCTGGTATCGACACGCGTTCGGTGGTACGTTGCTCGGTTCCGGGAGTCCCGCAGGCGCGCGTTTGTGGGCGTTCCGTCCTCCGGTTCGAAAGCATGAGGTTTTTGTGAATTACAAACTGCCCGCGATTATTCAAGGTGGAATGGGCGCTGGTGTCTCGGGATGGCGACTGGCGCGTGCCGTTTCTCGGACCGGCCAACTTGGCGTCGTTTCTGGAACCGCCCTGGATGTGATCTTGGCTCGCCGTTTGCAGTTAGGAGATCCTGGCGGTCATGTGCTCCGCGCTTTGGAACTGTTTCCGATTAGCGGTGTGGCTGAACGAATTCTGGACCGTTACTACGTGCCGGGTGGCAAGGCGTACGACGAGCCGTTTCGGATCAAGCCGATGTCGTCTCTCGAGTCGATCCGTATGGTAGATGACTTGCTGGTCGCCGGGAATTTTGTCGAAGTATTTTTGGCGAAAGAGGGGCATCGGGGACAGGTGGGAATCAACTACCTGGAAAAGATTCAGCTCCCGACACTCGCCTCTTTGTACGGGGCCATGCTGGCGGGTGTCGATTGGGTGCTGATGGGAGCCGGGATTCCCAAGTCGGTCCCCGGGATCCTGGACCAGTTGGCCGATGGCCAGCCTGTCGAATTGAAGATGAATGTTGTCGGCGCGCAGGCGGAAGACCAGTTCCTTTTGCGATTCGATCCGCAGGCGTTTTCCCAAAGCCAGGTGTCGAAATTGGCACGCCCGAAGTTCGCAGCCATCGTCGCTGCGGCGACCCTCGCGTCGATGCTGCTGAAACGATCCAACGGCCGCATTGATGGTTTCGTCGTCGAGGGGCCTACAGCAGGGGGCCATAATGCGCCGCCGCGCGGGAAAACCCAGCTGAATGAGGCCGGGGAACCCATCTATGGGGAGCGGGATCTCGCCAAAGCCGATGCCTTCCGTAAACTGGGGTTGCCATTCTGGCTCGCCGGCAGCCACGGAACACCCGAAAAGGTCATCGAGGCCATGGATGCCGGGGCCGCAGGGGTTCAAGTCGGAACCGCCTTCGCCTACTGCGAGGAATCCGATTTGGTCGACGAAATCAAGACCCGCGTGCTCCAGGCCAGTGGGGCCGATGAGGTACGCGTGTTTACCGACCCGGTCGCCTCACCCGCGGGGTTCCCCTTCAAAGTTGTCCAGTTGGAAAATACCTTGTCCGAACAGGCGATCTACGACGAACGCCCGCGAGTTTGCGATTTGGGCTACCTCCGCCATGCCTACCGCAAAGATAACGGCAAGCTGGGATGGCGCTGCCCCGCAGAACCGGTGGAAGAGTATCAACGTAAAGGTGGTCGCGAAGAAGAAACCTGTGGCCGAAAATGCATCTGCAATGCCTTGCTGGGCAATATCGGTTTGGGTCAGGTTCAAAAGGATGGGAGCCGTGAACGTTTTCTGGTCACTTCGGGCGATGATGCCCGGGAACTGTGGCGGTTCCTCAAACCGGGGTCGCTCCGCTACACTGCTGCCGATGTCGTCGAGTATCTGATGAGTTCCCTGAACACCCGAGAAGGGGACTCCGAGCCAGCATTGGCGAGTGCGACGATGCGGGGACCCCTGGAATGATGGTACCCGTGCCGTAAAAGATGCCCCGTCGCTCGCGAAAATTGCGATTGCGAAAAAGAAAGAAAGAGAAGACGTTCACTCAGGCGAACGGGAATTGCTCGTCCAGACGAGCAGCCGAGAGGTCGACCAAGAAACTGGCGATCCGTTCGATCAATATCTGCATCAAACGTTGCCCTTTTTCCGCCGTCGCAGCATGCGGATTGCCCGCGCCGGTGTTGGTAGTCAACAGGTGCCAGTCCCGGCTGATCGAGACCCAGCCTTCGTTGACGGCCCTAAAACGGGTGGTTCTGACCACGCCTTCATCCGCTGCCAACTCACCTTCTTCTGTGCGGGCCACCAGATGGGGGAAGTACGCCAGGGCCAGCGAGGTTTCCATCTCCCCCGCATGGTCCTCGCGGTGTTCGAAAATCTTTCCGTACTCGTCTGAAAATGCCTGATACCAGTTGCACAGGAACAAATGGGCAGACGTTTTTCCCGCTAGTTCCCGCAGTAAGGGTTTCATTTCATTGCCCCCATGACTGTTCAACAGCAGGATCTTTCGGATCCCGCTGCCCACCAACGACTCGACCAAATCTGTGACAACCCGGTTCAGGGTCGAGGGATTCAAGTTCAAAGCCAAGGGCAGAGCACGCATGTTCGTTTCCGTTCCATAAGGAATGGTGGGTAACAGCACGACCTGCGCCCCGCGTTGGTAGGCGGCTTCGCACAATTTTTCGCCGACAATCTCCGATTCAAACAGATCGGTTCCGTACGGCAAATGCAGGTTGTGGGGTTCGATCGCTCCCAGTGGGAGCACCGCTACCTCGTAATTGCTTTGTCGAGTGTGAGCGAAATTGGTTTCGGCCAAAATCCAGGGGCGCAACGGACCCTCCTTTCTTCAAAAAGCCACCCCCGATTGTTCGGAGTCGGGCTCGATAAAAGCAGGTACTGCGATGACAACCACGCCCAGAGTTCAACCGGCGTGATCGCCTCGAATCGGCGGCGCGGGGCGAAACCGCGGTAACACTACGCCCGCCAACCAAGGTCGCGGTACCGCTCCAACGGCCTGTACCACGAGCGCAAGCTAACCGGACTAGTTCCCGCTGTTTGGATGCGAACGGAACCAAGTGTCTGGCAATTGGCGAGGTACCGACTCACGCGAAGCAGGAACCCTCGGCATCGGCTCACGCGGAGCGGGAACCCGCGCGGGTGCTTCCCGTGCTGCCGGAACGCGTGGACTCAGCAGACGCGGATCTTGCTGGATGTCCGCTGGTAACCGTCGGGGGAATGCGGGGGCTACCGCCGGCTCGCGAGGCTCGGCAGGATCAACTGGAACTCGCGGCCTGATTGTGGGCGGGGGCCACCGCAACGACTCTGCAAAATCCTCCAAAGCGCGTGCCCGCGGCGTCGGAGCCCCGAACCGAGACAGATCGCGTTGCGGCCCGATAATACTTCCTGAAGGAGAACGCTGAATGCCCCCTTCAAAGCGACTTCGCTCGCGTGGAGCAAGCGTGCCTCCCAAAGTCCTAGTTCCAAATCGCCCATACGAATGGGTTTCTTGAGCATTTGTCACCGGAGAAATGAAACAGGCGGCAATCACGAGCCCGCCCCAAAGGTAAATCTCGGAACGCATGGTACCGATCCCTCAATCTTCGGACCTGGCTGACCGTGCCTTGCCCGTCATGGGAACAAACGCGACGGGTGTTTCCCGCCATTGACGCGTTGCCCCCTGAGCATCCTTCTCGACAACTACCAAGTCCTGGTTCTGTTTTCCCACAGGAATCACCATTCGACCCCCAGGGGCTAACTGATCAACCAAAGGCTCCGGAATCTCGGCGGGGGCAGCCGCAACGATGATCGCATCAAAGGGCGATTTTTCATGCCACCCAAAGTAACCGTCTCCTGCACGGACTTCAACGTTGTCATAGCCCAATCGAGCTAAACGCTGTCGAGCTTCCTCGGCCAATGATTCGATGATCTCTATACTGTATACCTGCTTGCAAAGCTCACTCAACACGGCTGCCTGATAACCCGAACCGGTGCCAATGTCCAAAACGCGGGATTCAGGCGTTACCCGGGCTAACTGGGTCATCAGGGCAACGATATAAGGCTGCGATATGGTCTGACTTTCGCCAATCGGCAGCGGACGATCCGTGTACGCTTCTTTCTCCAACTCCGGCGGTACAAACTGATGACGCGGAATCTGCTGCATCACGTGCAGTACACGCGGGTCGGTGATGTCGCGACCACGTAGATGGTGCTCTACCATGACCTCCCGCATTCGCGTATGTCGATCGTTCATCTCGGTTGAAAGCTGTCGCTGCGTGTTGCCAGCAAGGTTGTCTCGAACGCTCTCAGATTCACCTGAAATGGGACGTGTCGAGCCGTCGCGAATTGCTTTCGGCTCCAGTCGTACAAGCCAGACGCTTGCCAGTAGTCCGATCAGGGTAGCCACAACAAGTCCCCATGGGTTGTACGCCGACTTGATGGGCCTGTTTGTCTCCGGCTGCTCGTTCACATCCAAGCTCTTCCCGCCAAAGGCACCTCGGGGCCGACCCGCGACTGGCGGCAATCGGTTGGAACCCCAACAGTCCCATCGGCTTGCTCATCCCTCGCTCTGGATCTGCATTATAAGACTTTTCCCCACCGTTCGTCCAGCAACCGCATCGACAGCCACCCGTTCAGGGCATCTCGACCGCGAACTTCTGCACCCGCTGACCTTGAATGTCGCCCAAATACCAGCTTACCCTGAGAATCGACGGCAATTCCATGAACCCAATCGACCTGTCCTGGGTCCTGGTTCACTTGGCGAAGAAGTCGAGTATTCCAGTTCCGCGTAGAACAAGACTTCGCCCTCGCGATTCCGTTTCCTCACGCACTGATCCGGTGGTGGGGCGATCACCCATCCCGAACCCTCGGGATGCGGAACCGCCGAAGAACCACAAACCCAGAGCTGGTCGTCCGCCGTAATCTCCAGCCCCCAAGGTACCAAGAGGTCATCTCAAACGTCGAGCAAGGTGCCCGAAGTGTCGAAGATCTGGATGCGAGCGTTGTTGCGATCCGCCACGTAGATCCGCCTGGTCGAATCGATTACGATCGCATGTGGCAAGGCGAACTGGCCCGGAGCATCGCCGGCGTCGCCCCACTGCCGCAAAAAACGTCCCTGCGCGTCGAAAGCTGCCACCCGCCGATTGCCATAACCGTCCGCGACAAAAAATCGGCCATCCGGCAGAAAGGCCTTGTCCGTCGGCCCCCCGAATCTCCCACCCCCGTCGCCTGCTTCACCCGCCTCACCCAGCGTCCGCAACAACTCACCGTTCGGGCTGTACTGGTGAATCACGTGGTCACGATAATCAGTCAACCACAGATTCCCCCACGGATCCCGTCGAACATGATGCGCTCCCGACGGATTCGGAACATCCCAGGATCGCACCCAGCTCCCGTCCGCCCGATACACCTGTATCGCCGGCTGATTTCGGTTAAACACGTACACCTGATCCTGCCCGTCCACCGCAATCCCCGGCACCGCCCCCCACTCCAAACCCTCCGGTTTCTGCGGCCAATCCCGCTCGACAACCAATCGTCCCCGCTCCGCACCCGACTCCGAGTAAGCACGATCAACAAACACCAAACCCAAACATAGCAAACAAAGGACAGGCAATATTTATTTAACTTAACCGGACAGGGAGTATTTACAGGCGAGGTATTGATTGGAGGGGAGAGGCGTGGGTTACTGTGGCGAAAGGCACTACGGATGCTGGAAGCCAGTCTGCAGGGTGGGTTTTCCGGGGGTTCAATCAGATTGAGGGGGCATCTTTTGCCAGCGAGTGGTAGAATCTTGTATAATCGGAGAGAGCAATCTGCGCGGCTTGGCTCTCGCGCCACCAAGGTCAGAGACACGAAACGGCGACGTGTATAATGGTTTCGCTTTTGGGCAAGGACGCAGGGCAGGACGTGGTCAGGCGCCCACGGCTGCGGCCTGCGTTCCCACGTTTTTGACCCAGCGTTTACCCAGCCGCTGAGCTACCTCGTAAAGGCGGCTACGGCAGCCAAAGTAGCAACCGACCAGTTTCTTGCTGGTCAGCAGCAGCTGCAACGAGGACTGCCATTGTTCAGCATCCAATTGGAGCCGTTCGAAGATCGAGGCCACGCAGGCATCGATGTGCGCTTTGCCCTCGCGGATCAGACGGCTCGCCCAGTCCACCAAGCGTGCGTAACAGGAAAACGTAAAGCCACTGAGCATCCCGATCACGGCTTCTCCCTGTGCTCGCCGATCTTCGATGGGCAACAGCCAGTGTTGTTGTTCCATTTCGGTCTGGCTGGTCTCGGTTGACAAACCGTCCTGCACTTGTTCCAGTTCTCCCAGGTTCCGGCAGTGTTCCACTCGAGCATGAAACGAAGTGTGGGGTGAGTCTTCCGGGGTGTCCGCGATGCCGGCCGCGACCGGATTCAGATCGATGTACGCGGCGGTGGTCAGCAGAGCGCTCTCGTCCAGGATGGCGATACTTCGAAAACGACCGTTCCAGAAGGCACCGGTGACTCCCTCCTCTTTGTTCGCCAAGCGAGCCAGCGGTTCCTTCAAGCACTTATGGAAGCAGCTGATACTTGCCAGCGATTCCCGGCTTGTGGCCACCCAGTCGGCATCCGCGGCATGCGTCGTGACCCATTCTTCCCACGCTTGAGGGCAGTCGCTTTTGAGTGCAGTGGGCGGAAACAAGCGTGCCCAACGTTCGGCGACTTCACGCTCGTCCCAACTGTTCACCAGTTCCGAATCCAAACGCAACAGCAGGTGCATGTGGTTGTCCAAGATTCCGAAGGCGAGGCATTCGATCCCCATGATTTCCGTGAGGAATTGGATGCGTTCTTCCAGCCATTGCTGGCGATGGGCGAATTCGCCTCCCATCAAGCGGCTCCCGCGGACACATCGGGAAATGCAGTGGTACCAAGGGGTGACCGATTCATCGATCTGTTGTCTTCGGGCCTGGGTCATGAGATCTTCTCCCGGAGAAAGGTCAGGCGGAAAATACGCCAAAAACGCCGCGATTCGGGACCACATGATGTACAAAACATGAGATTATACTTTTATTTCAGTATGTCAAGTAGCCAAGGGGGAAGGTTTTCGGCCCGAAGCGGCGGGTCGAGCTGCGAGCTAAACCGATAAAGGGTGTGTTTGTTTTGACGCAGCGTGTGTCCGTACGGAACGGGCAGCTTTCCGATCATGAGGCTTGGCCTGCTCCTCCCTGTTCGCCCGCGTCCCGTTGCGATAACATGTCGCTTTCAGGAAAAATAAGGAAAGGGATGGGTGACACGATGGATGCCGCAATTGCGGCCAAGCGATTAACGAAGTACTTCCATGACGTCTGCGCCGTGGACGAGGTGAGTTTTGAGGTGCGCGATGGGGAGGTTTTTGGTTTTTTGGGACCGAACGGAGCGGGCAAGACGACGACGATCAATATATTGACGGGCCTGGCGCGCCCTACTTCGGGGAGCCTGTGCATTCTGGGACAAGAGGTCACCGGAAACATCAAAAGGGCGCAGCATTGGATGGGTATCGTTCCGGACGAGAGCAACTTGTACCCGGAACTTGATGGCAGGGAAAACCTCTGTTTCTGTGCCTCTTTGTACGGAATGCGGTGGCGGGAACGGGAGGCACGTGCCCGGGAATTGTTGGAACAGTTTGGCTTGACAGCTGTTGCCCGTCGGCATTTCGGAGCTTACTCGAAGGGCATGAAGCGCAAATTGACCATCGCGGCTGGAATCATCCATCGGCCCCGCATTCTGTTTCTCGACGAACCCACCACCGGGATCGACGTTGCCAGCGCGCGAGAGATTCGCCGCTTACTGGCGGAACTAAACCAGGCTGGCACCACAATCTTTCTCACGACTCACTACATTGAAGAAGCGGAACGATTATGTCACCGCATCGCTTTCCTGGTCGATGGCAGGTTGGTGCGAGTCGACACGCTCGGTAATTTGGTGCGAGCAGTTCAGGACAAGCACACAGTCGAATTGTCGGCCAGTGGCGGCCTAGGTGAAATGCGTTCCTTGCTGCGTGACGCTTTTCCCAACGAGCACTTCGAAGAAATATCCGATACACGCGTGCTCGTGCGTACCGACCATCCGCTTCCGCTGGCACCCCTGATTCGGTTGTTGGAACAGCACGGAATCCAGGTGACCGAGGCGCGAGTGATTCGCCCGTCCTTAGAAGATGTGTTTGTCCAAATCACCGGTTTGGAACTGGCCCGCATGAAAAACGAGAGCAGTCGTTCCTGATTGCCGTCCTTTTGTGTGTCGTGTTTCATCATGGAGGTGGTGTATGTGACTGGCTGGATTGCCTATTACAGTATTCTCCGCAAAGACATGCGCAGTTACTACCTCAAGCCGCCCAACATTAGCTGGGGCCTCATCTTTCCGTTGGCTTGGACGCTGATGTTCTTTGTTCGTTCGGAGACCGATGTTGACGTTCGTACGCTTCTGCCCGGGGTGATGGCGTTATCCATTCTGTTTGGCACGACCAGCATGCTGGCGGTGACGGTCACTTTCGAGAAGCGAGGCCGTTCCTTCGAGCGTCTTTTGTTGGCCCCCATTTCGCTTGAACTGCTGATGTGGGCAAAAACGTCGGGTGCCGTGTTCTTTGGGGCCGTCAATGCCTTTGTTCCCGTTGTTTTGGCCGCTTTTCTGGCCGATTTAAGTGGTGTGATTTGGTGGCAATTGGTTTTGGCTGTCATCCTGGTGGCAGTCAGTTCCGCTTTCTTGGGGCTCTTGATTGCAGTGTGTGTCAAGGAGGTTTTTGAAGCGCAGACGTTTTCGAATTTCTTCCGTTTCCCGATGGTCTTCTTGTGCGGTCTGTTTTTTCCGATCGACCAGTTGCCGGGTCTGCTGCAACCGTTGGCTTATTTGTTGCCGCTGACATACGGAGCCGATCTGTTGCATGAAGCGGTGCAATCCAGCGGTCGTTTCCCCGTCGCGGTGAATCTGGCTGCTTTGGTCACGTTTTGCGTCTTGTTGTTTTGGGTCAGTTTGCATCGCATCCGTCAGAGCTGGATTGGCTGACTGCCCAAGGAGCCCGTAGCTCCGAAAACACACGTCCGTTTGGTTACTTTTTTTTAGCTACTAGGACTAAAACAGCGGAGCAGGGTTATTGGAGGACCGGCATCTGCTGATTAAAAGATTAAAGGACAGGCATAATTAAAAGGAGCGACATCTGCTAAGCCACAATTGATTTCCAGTTCAAATAGGTGAGCCGACTGTCGACAGAATAGCGTTTTTTGGGATAGTGGTGTTCG
>SLMF01000505.1 GCA_007133715.1 Planctomycetaceae bacterium | reverse complement strand
TCCGTGGGGTGAAAGCATTCCGGTTTGCAACCCGCGACGGCAAGACCGCGTGGCTGCCCCTCACGGACTGCTGATCAGGTCAACGACCGGCTCACATGGGCGACTTGGGGGATGCAATCATTTCGAGACCGATTGATCGCAGACTATTCGTCCTACATCGGGAGTTTCATTCAGATCCGCGATGATCGGATTCGCGAGCTTGTCGAAGGGGAACTCTTCGCCGGCCTACTGTGGCCCGATCCGCTGATTCAGTTGAACCGCCTCGTTCGAGGCGGGACGCCGCGTGGATCAACTGGTCGACGAAGGTGTCCTCCACCACGAGTGTCGACGTATTTTCCGCATCAACAAGGACGCGGGCGAAGGCCAACCGCTACGGCTTGGGGTGTTTTCTTTTTGCCTGAACTGCGGCACACGGCGGAAAAGGGGACCAGGATTCCGGGCAAACGGGAGCCGTTCGGTATCGTCGCTGAAAGAAAGCCTGAATCAGCAAATCAGGGCACCGGTGCCTGCACGGGCTTTTGAGCTACAGCGGCGGGACTCCCTGGATGCTAACCGGCTCGCACCACCGCGCAACGGAGCTTCGCCAAGGACCTCTCTTGGGTTGCGGCCGAGCGAAGCGAGGCGGCGTTACGTAAATGTCTTCATATTTCAGACTGCGCCAAAGACGTTCAATAAAGACATTGTCCAAGGCGCGACCGCGGCCATTGTGCGCAACACAAACCAGGGTCCGCTACTGCCACCGTCATCGTGATCGCGTTGCGGCAGGAGTTGGCGATCGGCTTCAGCGCCCCGCTTCAAATCCCGGCTGCTGCCACCGGCTGTCAGTCGGTCAAGGCGGCTTCCGGCGCGGGTGATTGGAAGCGGTCGCTACCTTGCGGCTGTTGCGGCCGGGGCGCGGAGTGGGGCGAGCCTGGTGTTTGCGATTCGATGGTGGGAGCGGGTTGGGGAGCGACTGGGGAGGTGCCCGGTGGGGTCATCGCCCCGCCAGGCGGTTGCGGTTGATGTTGGACCGCCCCGCCAGGCGGTTGCGGCTGATGTTGGACCGAGGGGCGATCGAAGCCCTGGAACGGTTGCGGCTGGGTATGCGGCGGCGGCGATTGGCGGCATCCGCCAGCCACCACCAGACCCAAGAGCAGTGCGGTCAGCAGCAAAATTGCGTTTTTCATCGTGATATCCTTCCGGGAGATCGAAGCCAAGCCGGGTGCGTTCGAGCGAACGGCCGGATGGCTCCGACAACGCGTCCATGCGATTTTGAAAAGCGTGCGTTCCTAAGGTGCGGATCCGCAGCGAGGCACGGGTTAGCCGACGCGGTACGCCCGCCACGGAACAAACGAATTCAACACGGGACCCGGTGTTTCCCGGGACCCTAACGCAAGCGGCGTGCTGCGGTCAACAGCGATCCCAGCAAAAACTCCAGAAAAATGGGGCAAATGAGCTGAGCGTCCTCGAAAGGCCGTGTCATCTTCAATAACGTGGGTACCGCCTCAGTTTTGCACGCTTGCCGAACGCTCTCCGTCATTGCATCCGCTTGACGGTGCCGGTTCGAGCCGGATTGTGCGAGGTCGGTCGCCGGCGGCGGGCAGGTTGTAGGTGCGGCTCCAGCGTTGTGTGCGAGGCTCGTAGTCGGTTTGCCAGAAGTCGTTGCCGTGGACGCTCTGATCAACGGGGCGATTGTCAAGGTACAGCGTGTGGCCACGCGGCAGGCTCAGCCCTGTGAAAGTGATCGGCACGAAGCCGAGCCCGCCGTGGAGCGTTAGTTCGGCGGCGTCGTTTTGGGTTTGGACGGTGATGGCGGGATGCAGAGCGTCCAGGGTACCGCGGATCATCGTGACGTGGCGGTCGTTCCCGACGGCTTCGCGATAGACGGGGCGCCACGTGTTTTCGTCTTCCTGCAACGCGGCTTGGAGAGCCTGATTGGGGCCATAGTAGTCGTCGGCGAACTGGGGGATGACCAGGTACTCCAGGGTGGCCCGGACGAAATCGCCCGGTTCGAGCCGAGTCAGACCGGGGGGTGGCAGGAGATCGAGCGTCGCGGTGTCGACGCCGCGGGCCCGGACGCCACGTTCGGCGAACCAGGGCCCGGCTTCGCGGCCGCCAAGGCGGGCATGCCAGTGGCGGATGACCAGCCCGCGGTTGGCCCGGGCACCGTGCTCGCGGTCCCCGCGGCGGGGAACGGCTTCGTGCAACGAACTCCACGGCACCCGGCCGGTGGCCTCCTGCGGTTCGCTACGATAGGTATCCCCGCCCCACTGTGTCTCCCATTCCCGCTCCAAGCCCCGCTCGTGGCCCACAGCCATCTTGCGTTCGCCGGTGTAGCTGTACGTGTCGGCCCCGAGCTGGAAGAGTACGAAGCGGGAGAAGTCGGTCGGCTGGGTCACCTCCAGTTCCAGCCGGTAGACGCCGCGGACGATATCATCGGTTCGGGCGATGCTGACGGTGGCGGAATGTTCGAGCCCATCGCCGATCCGGCCTGCGTACGTGACTTCGGTCAGGCACGGGCCATGGCGCCGGTAGGCAGCGCGCATGCGCGCGTGCGGCACGCGGCGGCCGTCGGGGTCGAACAAGCGGAAGTAGTCGCCGCCTCCCACGTTGTGCGTCCAATGCCAGCGTTGATCGGCGTGCATCGAACGAACCATCAAGGGGCGGACGTCCAGGATGGCAGCTTGAGCCTGGGCCTGGTCGGGCTCGTAGCAAATGCTTTCGCCCCACGCGCCCAGCGCGCTCTGGTCCCACAGCTGATTACTCCCCCAGCCGATCAGGCACAGTTGTGCGTGCGATGCGGCGGGCAGGCCGCCCCAATGCCCATAAACCAGCGACATTTCCAACTCGACTTCCGACTGCGGGGGCAGGCGTACCAACGAGAACCCGTGGAACCACGTGCCCGCATACACGCCCCCTTCCGGCCGCCCGTGCCAATTCTTGCTCAATTGGACAGGGATGCCGGTCGGGTAGCCGTCCCTGTCCCGCAGCACGGCCGAGATGCCCGTGATGGGCGAGCCGATACGCTGGCGGATCCCGCTGCCGGATTTGTGGAAGAGCAGGCGCGCGGGCTGCTGGCGGTCGGTCGGGTTTGCCAGGACCAGCCTCACCCGCTCGAGTGCGTCGTTCTGCCGTTCGCGTCCCTCGCCCGGCGGCACGGTCGGCTGGATGCCGTCCAGGTCCACGCGATGCCAGCCGCGGGCCGGGTCGTAGGCGACCGGCCGCGGGCCATTGCCAGGTCGTTCTTCGGCGGTCACCTCCACCACGCTGCGAGACGCGGCCCTTGGGAACGCCACGGGATCGAACGCGAGCGCCACTTCCTGCCAGTCGGCGCTGCTCCAGGTTTTGCCCTCGGGTAACTCCCAGTGCTGGTCGAGCGTGCCGTCCGGCGTGGTCAGCCGGATTTCCAGGGAGGCTTGCTGCCACGAGTCCTGTGGCCGGGCGGCCAGGATCAATGCCAACCGGTCGGGCCACGCAACCGTCTCGAACCGCGACTCGACCGGCAACGCTGTCCCGTCGCCGGCCGTGAACACCAGGTCGGTGACGTCGGCCCGTTGCAGCCAGCGGCCCGATTCGACCACTCGCGGTCCCGTGAACTGCGTCCAGGTGCCGCCGGCGGTCGCCCGGTAGGTCTGGCCCTCCGCCCGGATGGTCAGCTGCAGTTCGGCGGGTGGCAGGCTCTGCCACGCCGAATTGTCGGACCAGGTTGCCGCCAGATAGTCGAGTCCGGCGGGCACGGGCCCGAAATGCGGGATGCGAAGCGTCACCGTATCGAACGCGAAGGCATAACGGCCGGTTTGAACCACGCGGCGCCACGGCGCGCCCGGAACCCGCCCCGGAAATCCCTCGGCCCACCACATGTGCGTGTAGTCCGACCAACACGGCATCAAGCTCCGCAACTCCGTGGGAGGTGTTTCCACCGCGTGGCTGGTGGCGGACACGAGGGAACACACAAGGGCGACGACGATACGCTGGTATTTCATCAGCGGGGTCCTTTCGGTCGGCAGGATCACCTACGTTTCTGACAGCATCTAGTCTATCAGACACCCGTACGGTTTCTCCAGGCACCCGGGGCACGATCGTCTGGAACCCCCCTTTGTTTATGGTTGGGTCGTAGCCGAGAACGTCTCGAGCCCCACGGGTTACGCAACGGACGATTCGAGTTAGAATCAGGTGGCGGGGCGGTCGTGGGGGAACGTGACGTCCCACGGCAAGTGAAGTGAGGGCGAGGACCTTTCGGCAAGCCCCAGGTGCCACCCGCTTGGAAGCGGGAGTTCCCGGTATTTGGCGCCGTATCGGGCACGGCCGCCTGTCTGGCTGCGGTCGAGGCGATCAAGATTCTCAGCGGAGTCGGTCAGCCGCTGGACGGACGTCTCCTGTTGCTGGATTTGGCGACGATGCACATGATGAGTCGCCGGGTAGCGCGGCGCGCGAACTGCCGGGTCTGCGGGCACCTATAGCCGCGTCTCGCGAGGTCCCGGTTTGTCTGCAGCCGCTTGGACCAGCTCCAAATAACTACGCCGCTCGGCACCGTTCAATTCCAACTGCCGGGCCAGAGAGAGGATGGCGCGTCGCCCGGCATCGAAACCGTCTTCGTCCGCCGTGCATTCGAGTTCGACGAAGCTGCCGGCGCCGTCCACTTGGTCCAAGGCGATTTCGACCCGCAGGGTTTCCCAGCGCAGCGTACCCGTCCGGCGTTGCTTTCGCACCTGGACCACGGGTCGGAATCCGAGCGATTCCAACAGCTGTTGCCACGCCTGTGCCGCCTGAGGGCCGTCGTCCAGCGGCAATTCGATCTCCCGCCGACTCTTCGTCGTCGCGTCCAGCTTGGGCCCCTTGAAAGTCACGCAGTTCCGGTCGCCAACCTGCCGGATCCGCAACGCTTCGTCCGTGGCGGCAAAATCGCGGCAAGGATGAGCGAAATACTGATCGACTTGAACCCGCGGTTCGCCCAACGCGATCCCCAGCCGTACCAACTGACGCTCGACCCGCGCCAAGTCCGCCACCGCGTATTTCTGTTCCACTTCGACGTGCATTCGTTTCCTGTTGAACAACAACTACCTTGAGCGGCAGCTTAGAGGGGAAATTCGTCTGTCGTCGCTTGCTGCTGGTAAATCGGCAGATGGCGGTAATAGACTTCCAGGATCATGGTGGCCAGCGACGTATTGTACAGTCGCCCGCCGCGTGAGGCGCCGTGTCCGCCGTCAAAGTGCCAGCTGCCCTTCTCGGGACCGTCCTTGACCTGCGTCCGCACCAGATAGTCACGCATTTCTTCATTCCATTTTTCCCAGTACTCGCCCCCCACCTGACGCATCACCTGGGTCGCATAGTAGTTGTAGTACATGTCCGAACGGCTGGGGCCCGTATTGGACAAGTACCGGACGCCTTCCTGGAGACCGGGGTGATCCAAAGTCCAGCCCAGATACATCCGGCAAAGCAGGCCGATCGAGGTGGTTGCCGAACGGCGGGCAGGCGAGGTATAGCCGTAATAGGCGCCATTGTTCATTCCCACGCTGTCCAGAAACCGTTCGGCGCCGCGGATCGTATTGGGATTCACCTGGAGGTAAGACATGTGCCCGCTCTTCAGGGCCATCAGTTTCCAGCCCACCACCGAAGTATCTCCAGGCTGGCGGATCTGATATCGCCAGCCGCCGCCGACCGGATCTTGGGAATACGAGATGAAATTCACTGCCGCTTGAGCGGGGGCCATGAGGGCACGGTCATTCGTCATGCCATAGGCTTCGGTCAAGGCGATGGCTGCCAGACCGTGCGAGTACATGGTGCCCCCGCTTTCGTGGAGGCTGCCATTGCTCTTCATGCTGTTGACGAGAAAGGCAAGTGCTCCTTTCACGTTACCTTGATACGAGCCTTCGACATGGGTCTGGCCTGCTCCCAGGAAGGGCAGCACCCCCATGGCGGTAGCCCCGTTGCGGGCATCTTGCAGGTTTCCTGGATTGGCTGATTTGCGAGCTTCATTGGGGGGGCCGAGTCGGTGGTCGAAGGACCAGCCGCCATCGGGTAATTGGACGGCAGCCAGCCAGCGCAAGGCGGCCGCAACCGCAGCCTCACTCTCCGCCGTGCCCCCATGTTTGGCGACCAGAGCGCGTCGCGCCGCCTCGCCACGGCCCTCCAGGCCCGATCCGGTAAAGCTGCCAATCGTCTTGTATAGATCGCTCTTCGGCGCGGTCTCTTCCCCAAAATCAAACAGATCCACGGCAATCGCCGCCGAGTCCAGATCGGTCGCCACCGCCACTTCCGTCACATCCTCGGGAACCATTTCCGTGAATTCCATGGCCACCGCATCCGCCACCATCTCGGTGGTCACATCGACATCCAGCGGCTGAATCAACTCCTCCTGGAATTCTTCGATCTCCTGAATCTCCTCGCTGGGCGGCGCAGCCGTGATGATGTTCTGCAGCTGTTCCACCTCCGGACCAATGGTCAGCAAGGCCAAAATCAACAGGCCCACCGCGTGAACCACCATACTGACCAGCCACCCCGGCATGGCCGTGAACAGCAAGAACCGCTGGCCACTGGAGTACTCCTCATACTCCTCCTCGTCCTCGTCGTACTCCTCGACCTCGGCTTCCGCCGCCTTGGCTTCGAGACTTTGCTGCTTCTGTTCCACACTCATGGCCATTTCCCGACAATCCAGGAGAGAAACCGATTGCGACCCACCCGATGGAAACACGCATCCGTTCACCAACATAAACCGTGGGCGAGTAAAACGCAAGAACTTGACAGACCAACCCTCACCGCAAACCCCAGCCCGGGACCGGTAACGGCTGTACCGCGCAAATCGAGTTCAGGGAAACCAATTATTCCCGTCGCTACTCGCCCGCAAACCGATAGCCGAATTCATCCAAACGCCGACGCAGGTCGGGAATAATCTCGGTCGGTAAAAAACGCGCCAGCATCTCGTCGTTGGCCAAAGGCGTGATCTCCTTGATGAACGAACTCGATACGTGCGAAAACTCTTCATCCGCCATCAAAAACAGAGTCTCGATATCCGGGTCCAAATGACGGTTGGCCATCATCATCGTAAATTCGGCCGCAATGTCCGTCAGCGGACGCACCCCACGCACCATCACCCGCGCACCACACTCCCGCACAAACTCAACCGCTAACCCCTGAAAAGTACTCACCTCCACATTCCCACACGCCGCGGTTACCCGCCGAACCAATTCCACCCGCTCGTCCACCGAAAACAGGGCCGTCTTCTTGGTGTTGATTCCCACACCCACAATCAGACGATCGAAGAGACGCGCACTGCGACGGATCACGTTCAAATGGCCCAAAGTAATCGGATCAAAGGACCCGGTGTACACAACCACGCGTTCCGCTGGACTCATCAGTAGACCTGGGAGAAGAAGTAACGGGTCAGATGGTAAAACAGGGGGGCTGCGAAGCAGAGCGAATCAATGCGATCCAGGACCCCGGGATGGCCCTGCACCAGCGTTCCGTAGTCCTCCACGCCCCGATCGCGTTTAATGGCTGACATCACCATGCCCCCTCCGAAACCGGCGACGGCAACCACCATGGCCATGCATGCGGCCTGCCAAAACTGGAAGGGGGTTGCCCACCACAAAAGGGCACCGATCAGCGTGGTGCTGGTCACACCACCCAACAGACCCTCCCAGGTCCGTGACGCGTTGATCCGGGGGGCAATCACCCGACGCCCTGCCAAACGGCTCCATACCTGCTGGAACATGTCCCCCAACTGCACAATCAAGATGAAATAGAACAGCAACCCGGCGTTCTGAACGTGAGAATGCCGATCACCCCAGAGCGCGCCCCCTGAAGTAGTCAGCTCTAAATTCAACAGAGCCGCCGCGAAACTCAAACAGTACACACAAATGAACAAGCCCGATTGGATCTTGGCCGAACGTTCGAGAAAGCGTCGGGGATCCCCGGCCATCGCGGTCCGCATCGGAATGAACAGCAAGGCATAGACGGGGATCGCCACACTGTACAGACCATAGAAGTCCCGATGTGGCACCCCGAACAGAGCCTCGTAGGTTCCTCTTCCGAGGGCAACCAGAATGTACTGAGCAGGGGTGAAGACAAAAAAGATCCAGAATAATGCGCGATGGTCACCTCGGCGGGTGGGCGTCATCGTGATGAACTCGCGAAGCGCCCAGAATGACAGACAGCCAAACAGAATGATGGTGGGCACGCGTCCCAACAAGAAAGCGGCCACCAAGATGGCACACATCAACCACCAGACGCGGATGCGGTGATTGAAACGTTCGATCAGGGCCGGATTCAGGGAGTGGTCCGGGTAGCGTTTCAGCAACCGCCCTGCCACATAGGCCACGACCAGCAGCCCCAGCACGACACCCAGAAGCCAATAGGTCTGGGTGTGGACTTGGTGAGGCCCTCGAGATGATTGGGCCAGCAGGGTTACCCCCGCCATAATCGATGCTGTTGCCATGTTTCGCTAGAGGTCCCTCAGCCGTCGCACCGCGTCGCGGGCTCGATTCAGGAAGTCGTTTTTCGGCTCACCAACCTCGAGCCAAATGGGGGGCCCGATGGTGATGCAACTCAACAAGGGGACCGGTAGTACCTCGCCTCGCGGGAGCACACGATTCAAGTTTTCCATGTAGACGGGAACCAATTCCAGATCCGGGCGTTTTTTTCCCATGTAGTACAAACCACTCTTGAATTCGCCCAGTTCCTCTTGGGTGTTGCGACTGCCTTCGGGAAACACGATCAGCGAATCCCGCTCGCCGATCTCCTGCAGCATCATTTGGACCGGGCTGCGATGGACCTTGATCTCCTTGCGGTCGATCAGCAACACGTTGAAGCTGCGCGCCATATGCCGCCGGATGGGGCCTTTTTCCCAATAATCCCGGGCGGCTACCGCCCGTGTGCGAACGCGAATCTCCTTGGGCAAACAGGACCACAACACCAAGGCATCCAGATGACTGGTATGATTGGCAAAGTACACTCGCTGACAGGTGTCGGGCTGGCAGTCGATCCAGCGCACACTGGCACCGCTTACGAATTTGGCAATCGTGGCGAGCAGGGGGCCCGTAATAGCCATGACCAAACACCCCGTACCCTCGGCCGAAGCGATGCTGCCGGACGGCGCTGCCGGGCACGCCGCCGGAACCTACTCCACAATGATGTCATCCACGGTGTGGTTCGACGGAATCATGGGCAATACATGCTCCTGATAGGGCGTCTGGACATCCAGGACGTAG
>SLMF01000555.1 GCA_007133715.1 Planctomycetaceae bacterium | reverse complement strand
CGTCACGGAGCCGCTGAAGTTGGACGCGGAACAGCGTTCGGCCTTGCAACCGCTGCAGGAAACCGATCGGCTGGTCGTCGGACTCGATGTCGAGCGTCTCGAAGAACGGGTCGGCCGTCCGCTACAGCTGGAAGGCACCGATCAGGTCTGGGCCGTGCCGCGAGCACGCCCGGACGGCTCGGCGCCCCCGCTCGTCCATCTGTTGAATCGGGCTTACGATGCCGAAACCGACCGGATGCTGCCGCAGACCGAATTCGTGCTGCGCTGGGACCCGCAGTTGTTTGGCGGCGAACCGCCGCAGCGGGCCGTGTTGTATGCTCCGCAAACGGACCCGCAAACATGCGATGTCCGTCAGAACGGCAGGCATTGGGAAGTCACCGTGCCGTCGCTGGATCTGTGGGCGATCCTGGTTTTGGAGTGAGCGGCCACCGGGGCGGGCCCGGTGGGTGGCTGAGACGGGAGCGAAGTCCCAATTTTTTTCGTAATAAGGAGAATCGGATGCTGGAAGCCAACAAAGACTTGGTGCGCCGTTATTACCAGGCCGTGATGGGCGATCTCGCGGGGATCGAAGAAATCGTGGCAGACGCCTTCGTCGATCACCATTTCCCACCCGGCTTGCCCCCCGGACCGGCTGGTGTGCGGAAATTCTTTCAGGAGATCGTAGGATCGGCCTTCAGCGACATGCGGATCGAAATCGATTTCCTGCTGGCCGAAGGTGACAAAGTCGACTGCCACTTCGTTCTGCACGCCCGGCACACGGGGCCGTTCGGCGACCTGACCCCCAAAGGCAACGCGATCCGCTTGCCGGCGATCAGCACCTTTCGCATCGCCGAGGGGAAACTGGCGGAAGCCTGGGAGATCTTCGACAGCGGCAGCCTGACAGCGCAAATGCAAGCCTGACGGCGCTTTGTGAAAGTTCTTTTAGCATCTGCCAAGAAATTACGGTCGCGTTCGTCGCGGCTGTCCCGGTTCCCGCCGCGTTGTGGCCGGTCTCTGACCGAGCCACCCCGCCGACCGAACGTCTCCCATATCGGGGGAGACCCTCGATCGGCGGTTTCGGCGGGGTCAGAGACCCGCGCCCAGCAGCAGCGGTTTCGGCGGGGTCAGAGACCCGCGCCCAACAGCAGCGGTTTCGGCGGGGTCAGAGACCCGCGCCCAACAGTGCGCCGGGCCCCTTCGAATGGAAACTTCGTTTACCATGCGGCCGGTATGCTGCTCGAACGTGGATGTTCCGCACCTGATGTTCGCTCTTTAACCCCCGATGGAAGGAAACCGCCGTGAAACAGCGACATGTGTTCCACAGCCTCGTGCTGCTCGTGCTGCTGGCCGTGTCAAGGGACGGGCTGGCCCAAGCCCCCACCCATCCGGCTAACGGCCAGCTGAAAATCTTCATTCTTTCCGGTCAGTCGAATATGGTCGGGTTCGGCCAGCTGCAAGGCAGTCCCGGCACGATGGAAACTTACGTCTCGAGCAATCCGGAAGCCTACGGCCACTTGATCGACAACGACGGCAACCCTGTCGTTCGCGACGATGTCTGGATCGTCGATATCTCTCGCGAGGGCCAGGAGAGGATGGGCTGGCTCACCACGGGCTACGGGGCGGACTCGGGCCACATTGGTCCCGAGTACGGTTTCGGGTTCGTCGTGGGGGACGTTTTCGAAGACCCCGTGCTGATCATCAAATCGGCGTGGGGCGGCCGCTCGCTGGCCCACAACTTCCTCTCTCCCAGTTCGGCGGAATACCCCACGCCCGAGCAGGACGGCGACAGGGGCTTTCAGTACGCCGAAATCCTCCGGCACGTCCAACAGATCACCGGCAATCTGGAGGAGTACTTTCCGAGCTACGACGGCCAGGGATACGAAATCGTCGGGTTCGGGTGGCATCAGGGCTGGAACGACCGCATCAATGCGCAAGCCGTCGACGCGTATGAAGCGAATCTGGTCAACTTGATCAAGGATCTCCGGAAAGACCTGGGCGTGGAGAAACTGCCGTTCGTCGTCGCCAACACCGGGATGGGCGGCTGGGACATCCCGCCGCAGGCGGCGTACAAGGCGCGTGTCGAGAAGCTGATGGACGCCCAACTCGCAGTCGCCGACCCGCAAAAGTACCCCGCATTGGCGGGCACCGTCGCCGGCGTCGAAACCCGGGACTTCCAACGCGCGCCCGAAGAGTCGCCCTCCGGGCAGGGCTTCCATTGGCTGCGGAACTGGGAAACCTACTACTTGATCGGCAAGTCGATGGGCGAAGCCATGGTGGACCTGGCGTCGGGCGGCGCCGGTTGAGGGGTACTTGCACAAGAGAACCATCATTTGCACAGCTGGATTTTTCAGGAGACTTTTCATGAGCGAATCTTCCCGAGGCAATACTTCACGCCGCGAGTTTCTCAAGGATTCCGGCCGGATTGCGGCCGCCGCGGCGACGGTTACGGCGGCGGGCACCGTGCCGCACGTCCACGCGGCCGAGAACAACATCCTGCAAGTGGCCCTGATCGGTTGCGGCTTTCGCGGTACCGGCGCGACGGCGAACGCCCTGGCCGTCGAACCGGGGCCGATGAAGCTGGTGGCCGTCGCCGACGTGTTCCCCAGCCGCATCGAGACCAGCTTGCGCACCCTGGCACGGGCCGTCGCAGCCCGCTATGACCGTCTCGCGCATGACGGCTACCAGGAGCAGATCGACGTGCCGCAGGAACGCCAGTTCGTCGGGTTCGACGCCTATAAGAAGGCCCTCGACTGCCTGCAACCGGGCGACATTGCGATCCTCACCACTCCGCCCGCCTTCCGCTGGGCACACTTCGACTATGCCGTCCAGAAGGGCGTGCATGTGTTCATGGAAAAGCCGGTTACGGCCGACGGACCAACTTCCCGCCGCATGCTCGAACTGGGCAAACAGGCGGAGGCCAAAAACCTCAAAGTCGGCGTCGGACTGATGTCACGACACGCCCGAAACCTCCAGCAACTTCACCAACGCGTGCGCGACGGCGAGTTGGGCGAGATCCTCCTGATGCGCGGCTACCGGATGCACGGGCCCGGCGGCTCGGCCTTCTCGGAACCCTGGCCCGGTACGCCCAGCGAACTGCTCTGGCAGATTCAGCGATTCCACTCCTTCATCTGGGCCAGCGGCGGAGTGTACAATGACTTCTACATCCATATTATCGACCACTGCTGCTGGCTAAAGGGAGCCTGGCCCGTGACGGCCCACGGGCTCGGCGGACGCCATTACCGCGGTAGCTGGGTCGATCAGAACTTCGACTCCTACGCCGTCGAATATACCTTCCACGACGGGGCCAAACTGTTCTTCAACGGGCGCTGCATGCCGGGCGCCCACTTCAATTTCTCCAGCCAACTGCACGGCACCCGAGGTTGCGCGATCGCCTCCCGTGTCAACGATTGCGGAGGGCCCTCCAGCACCTACGCGGGCCATACCTTCGATGGCGCCCAGCAACGCTGGCAGTCGGAGATTCCCGCGGCCGAAACCAGTCCCTACCAGAACCACTGGAACGCCTTGGTTGCCGCGATTCGCGAGGATCGGCCATTCAACGAGGTCGAGGAGGGCGTGATGGCCAGCGTGGTCGGCTCGATGGGCCGCAAAGCGGCCCATACGGCTACGGAAATCACCTTGGACGCCATGCTCAACAGCCCCGACGAATACGCACCAGGGCTCGACCAATGGACCCTCGACTCGCCCGCCCCCCTGCAAATGGTCGAAGGAAGCTATCCCGTGCCCATGCCAGGCATCGTGACCGATCGGGAGTACCCGATGTAAGCAGTTCCCGGATGCCGTGGAGCTCGACATCGCCTTGGATGCCGAGCTGCAGTTACGCCCGTTTCCGCCGTTCCGGCCCCAGGCGGCTTGCCGCTGTGAACGTCTGGCACGGCAGCAGCACCCGAATCACTCCAACCGCACTCGGCGATGCCGCACGAGTTGGCGAGGCTCGACCGGAAAACGAGCGGTTGGCGAGCGTTACAATTCCGTCCACTCGCCGGCGACGGGCGCCGGGAAGTAGCCCGCATCGTCGGCTTGCACCGGAACCGGGCTGTCGTAGTTCAGCTCGTCCAGATAGTCACAGAACAGGAAGTCGGACTCGACGACTTCATCCCAAGTCACGATTCGGTTGTGATGCGCGGCCGCTCGGCCCATCAACGAGGCGTAATCGGCGTAGACCGCGCGCCGGGCCTGGTTGAACGGTTTGTCATTGCGGATCGCGTCGATGAAGTCGATCCACTGGTAATCCCAGGGGTTATGGGCATCGGGCGTGGGCGACCACTCGATATTGTCTGAGGCGATCCGTTGGTCCTTGAAGATGTGGACGGTAGCGGCGTGGATATTGCCCGAGAACTGGCCCGCCTTTTTCGAGCCGTGGACGAAGGTGGCAAACTCGCTGTGCCCGCCCTGAGCGCGGCGGAAGCCGCAGAAGGCTTTGCGGCCGTCGGGAAAGGTGAATTCCATCCCATAGGTATCGATGTTTTGGCCCCGGTCCGTGCTGCCCACCTCGCGTCCGCCCATGCCGTGGCAGGTCACGGGCCAGGCATCCATCAGCCAGCAGCATTCGTCGATTTGGTGGATCAGGTTGTCCACCATGTGGCCGGAGCCGACCCAGAACAGATGCGTCCGGCCGAATTGCAGTTGCTGCATGATGTCGTTCGCTCGCGGGCCCTGGTCGCCCATCCAGCGTCGTCCGGTCAGCCGATTGGCTCGCACGTACTGCAGATCACCGATCGCCCCGTTGTGGATTTGATCGATCAGGGCCGCCCGGGCTGGCGAATGGCGGCATTGCAAACCGGCCGCGATCTTCAGTCCCTTCTCTTCGGCCACCTCGCCCGCTCGCAGCATCCGGTGCAAACCGCCGGGGTCCGACGCGAACGGCTTCTCCATGAACACGTTGATCCCTTGGGACACCGCGTACTCCACATGCAGCGGGCGGATGTAGGAGCGGGTGGTGCACAGGGCAATGTCGCCCGGACGCAATCGATCGATGGCTTCCTTGTAGGCTTGAAAACCGACGAACTTCCGCTCGTCCGGCACATCCACCTTGTTCTCGAATTGGCGGGAGAGGGTGTTGAACGAGCGTTCGACCGAGCCCTCATGCACGTCGGCCAGGGCGTACAGACAGAGGGGCCCCTGATCATCGATCTTCAACGCATTGCCAACGGCACCATTGCCGCGGCCCCCGCAGCCCAGCAATGCCAGACGGATCGTGTTGTCTTCGGCAGCATGCACGGCAGGCAGTTTGCCCGAGAGCACAGTCGCACCGGCCGCGAGCGTGCCCGTGCTCTGCAGAAATCGGCGACGATTGACTGGGGGAATACGTTCGGATTCAGCCACGGTTCCTTCTCCTCATCGTTAGAGTGACAGCTTTCCCGATACTGTACCGGACCGCTGGCACGCGCTCAAGCATGCGGGAGATTCGCCTTCGCGGCGGCGGGGCTTGGTCTTCCCGAACTGCCGATGCCCTGTCGCTTGGGACGCGCCCCTCATATTGCCGGAAGGGTGGTCGGCGGGCGGGGGATTCGCCCTTGGACGAGGATATCCGAGTCGATGAGCTCGAGGCGTACCCCTTCCAAAGTGATGGCTTGGTCCATATTGAGGCAACCGCGCCCTGCCAGGGGCGAGGGCGCGTCGGTGCCACCGATCAGTTTGGGGGCCACAAAACCGTAAACTTCATCGAACGCGGCGGCATCGAACAGGCTGCCCAGCAGGCACCCGCCGCCTTCGACCAGCACGTTGGTCATCTGTCTCCGCCCCAGCTCGTCGCACAACTCGAGCAGCCGCTGGTCGCGATCTTCCGCCGTTCCGACCCAGACTTCGCAGCCCGCTTGACGCAGTCGACGGCAGCGGGCAACCGGCGCTGCCGGTCCGGCGGCAACCAGCACCGGCAGTTCGGCAGCCGTACGGACCAGATAGCTGGTTTCGGGCAAGCGGGCCTGCGAGTCGATCACGATCCGCAGCGGGGTCCGTGCTCCCGGCGGGCGAGCGGTCAGGCGAGGATTGTCGACCAGCGCGGTCCGGCTGCCTACCAGGATCGCATCCATTCGGCCGCGGAGCTGGTGTACACGGCGTCGGGCTTGGGGGCCCGTGATCCAGGCACTGTCCCCGCTTCGCGAAGCGATCTTGCCGTCCAGGCTGACGGCCCACTTGGCGATCAACCAGGGGCGTCCGGTGGTGACTCGTTTTAGATAAGGCGCGTTCAGCCAACGGGCTTCCGGTTCCATCAAGCCGACTTCGACCGTCAGCCCTGCCCGTCGCAGTTCGGCGATCCCGCCACCCGCCACGGCGGCGAACGGATCTTGCTGGGCCACCACCACGCGTGCGATTCCCGCTTCGAGGATCGCCTGGGAGCAAGGTCCGGTTTTTCCGTGATGGCAGCACGGTTCCAGGGAGACGTACAAGGTGGCGCCGCGCGCGGCGGCTCCGGCTGCTTCGAGCGCCACCGGCTCGGCGTGCCGCTCGCCGAAGCGGGCGTGCCAGCCTTCGCCGACAATCCGATTCTGCTGGACCACCACGCAGCCGACCATGGGGTTGGGTTCGACGAAGCCTTGCCCGCGCAGTGCCAATTCGAGAGCGCGGGTCATGCCGCGCCGATCGGCGTCGGACGGCGACATGGCTCAATCCATTCCCGGGGTCCAGAGTTGGGGCTTTTCGCCGGGAGCGGTGGAGGGCGCGCTACCGCCAGGAGTCCACAGCGAACTGCTTTCACCTCCCGCGGACGCCTCCGGACCGGGCTGGGGCCCGCCGCCTGGTCCGGCCGGACCGGCATCTGCCCCCCTTTGAGATTGGAAGGCTGAGGTCAGCTGCGACACGATGGTTTGCAGCGCCTGCGCCACCCCCGGTTCGTTCAAGTGCCGTGCTCGCAGAATCTGCAGCACCTCGGTGAACCGCTCGGTGTTGCGTTGGAGCAAACGGAGCTGGAGTTCGTTCAGCAGCCACGGTGCCGGCGATCCCCCGGCCGCAACCGCTGCCTCGCGCCCCTTGCGATTGAATTCGAAACTCTCCTCCAGATCGTGGCAGGACGTCTCCAGCGCCCGGTAAATCTTGGCCTGTTCGGCCGGGTGGGCAAAGCCGGGACGTTCCAGCATCGCGTGGCAGATGCGCCGCACCGCTCGCGGAATGGCGAACATCGAACTCCAATTAACCAGCCGCCTCAGAGCGTCATCGGACACTCCGTCCAGCTGCAGCAGATGCAGGCAAAGCGGCGACAGTTCATCCAGCGAGACCGAGGCCGGGTCGATCGGTTCCCGCAGGGGCAAGCCCAGTTTGGCCCGCAATTCGTTCAAATCAACGGCCGAATGCACTCGTTCCAGGGACAGTTCTAACAGGAGGATGGCTGCCAGCAGCCGGATCCGGTATTGCGGATCGTCCGCGACTTCCGTCGGCGTCTTGCCGTCCAGAACCTCCAACGGGGTATTCGGCCAGGTGTTCAGGTAGACGTCGCGACGTTTCTCTTCGACCAGCGAGGCTCTTGTCGCCGCCGAGGTATCGTCTGGCAGACGCCACCGCCACTGCATCGCGACCTCCTCGGCCGGCATCCCTTGCACGGCCTCTTCACCCTCCAGAGGGGACGCGTAATCACCCAACAGTTTCTCGAACTGGCGACGGGCCTGTTCGTAGTCGTCGGCCTTGATGGCCACGAATTCCACCCGCGCCGGGCGATCCGTTTCGCGGCCGTACAGGTACATCTCCCCCAGCACATTGGGGATTTGATCCAGCTGGAGGTACTTGCCGCTGGCCGGTATTTCACGGTCCAGCAACCAGAACACGCCGCGTGGCGGGGGCGAGGCCTCGCGGGCCAATCGCGACTGGTCGCCCGGCAGCTGCGAGACCTGTTTGTCCGATAACAAGAGCTCCATCACCCGCTCGGCATCCGAGATCGGGTAGACATGCAACACCTCATCCACCATGTTGCGTTCGGCAAAGGTCAGCAATTGAGCGGTCGCTTCGGCCTCCACTGCCGTATCCAAAGCGACGCCGGGAAGGTGTGCCATTCGATGCAGTGTTTCCGCCATCTCCGCGATCCGACCGAGGAAGCCCTGATACCGCGCCAGACGGCACAATACCGCGGGCTCGTCCGGCAGCTCCTCCGCCAGCTGCTCCAGCTGGGCAACGGCCCGCCGCCAGCAACCACGGTGCGCTGGACGCTCCGCTTCCGAGATACGCTGGACGTTGGCGGCATCGGGATGCACATGCAGTTGATGCTTCAATAGCAGCGACAACTCCGGCGAGCCATACAAACGGACCAGCATCTCGCGAGCCGAAGTGTCGGACTCGGGGGCAAGCTGCGCCTGGAAGAGCAGATGCCCCATTGCGGCCGGGAGATTGTCCGAGTACAGCAGCGTCTGGGCGACAATTCCCAGAGCCGTGTACGTGGTTTCATGCAGCGCCCCGTCGGATTGTTCCAGCGAATGCTGCAATTCTTCGACCGCCTGGTCGAACTTCGTGTCGATGGCCGCATCGATTGCGGAAAACGCCAACGCGATCGGGTTTTCCGGATAATGCTGCCGAAACTCCGCCGCCGTCTCCTTGACCCCTTCCGGATTGGACGTCTGCAGCTGGATAACCCCCTTGATGGCCAGCAAGCAAGCACGCGCCGGATGGGTCTTCAGCAACTGGTTAATTTGCGTTAACGCCGCGATCCGCTGCCCTGCACCCACCTTGTCCAGCACATGGTTCAATTCGCCCAAGAGATCTTTCCCGCAGGCACAGAACTTGATCTTCTGGTTCGTCCCACCGGGACAGAGCTGGTAGGCGTCGAGCGGCATGATTCAATCTTTCGCTGGTTCGGTACTCGAAAACGGACGCATCGCCTTGCGATCACAAAGCAAGGAGTTTAACACATGGAGGGCCGGTTGACGAGCAGTGGGTCGTCGGGAGGGAAATCAAGAGGAAACGCCACCGGTTACCAAAGGGGGGAAGTCTTTACGTGGGTCGGCGGGATTCGTTAGGATGAAGGCTCCCGTCGATGTTTTTCGCGTCTCTCCCCCCCTTGTGTCGTGGTGAAAGATGGATCCCTCCGAACCTGTTTCCACCGAAATTCTGATCGCAGTCCTCGCAGCGGCCTGCGGCGCGTTGCTGATGATCGTGTTCGGCTTGAGCTGGGCGCTGCGGCGACGGCGTGCGCGACCGTCGTTGCCGGAAACCGATCTGCGCATCGACGTCAGTCAATTGCCGGCCGCCGGCCCGCCGGCCGAGGGGCCGGT
>SLMF01000430.1 GCA_007133715.1 Planctomycetaceae bacterium | reverse complement strand
TTCCACAACATGCCCCTGAGCCCTCAAAATAGCAGTCATCACCCGCTGATTTATTCGGTCGTCCTCAGCAACGAGAATACGAAGATTGGTCTTATTTCTGCTAGCGATAAAACCTTCGCCAGACCTGCCGTTCGCCGCCGGTTCACCGGCTGGGCATACGCCAAGCCGAATTCGGCCAGTGGCGTGGTGCAGTTGTTGAAGGTGCCCATCTGGTCGGCCAAGACGATCTCGGCGGGAAGCCCGTTCGCCGTCTCGACCACCAGTTCGTCACCATCATCGAATACCACCCGGCCCGCCACCCCGTCCGGTGTCGCTTTCTCGCGACCGCAACGTCCGACGATCAGATTCGGAGCCGCGGCGCGACCCAAGAGCCGGGCGAAGGAAATGGCGTAAGCCGGCAACTGAAAGCGACTCTCCGGCAACTTGTCCGAAGCGATCGCCGGGATGTAGTCCCGCTCGAAATACGGTGTCAAGATCTCGATCCCGTGATACCGGGCCTGATCGCCTTGATAGCGTTCGGTCAATTTGCGGGCCGAAATCCGCTGGGTCAAATTCATCCCCAATTGGCGACAGGCCAGGCGCCGATCCAAAACATATTCGGTATAGCTCTCCGATTTCAACACCGCTTGCAACAGATCCTCGCCCTGATCCAAGTGCTCACGCACTCCCCGCTTCTGCATCCGAATGATCTTGACCACTTCCTGGTCGCTGTCCGGAGTCTTCAACACCGCAAGGTACACTTCGCGCCGACCGTCCGGCGCGCGGCCCCGGGATAACGTGTCCACGACCTGGCCGATATTGACATATTCCAGCTGGCCGAATTCGCGGACAAAGTTGAAGATGAAGCCCAGGGTGTTCTCGTGGCAGGGCCCCAGGTACCGGGGGATCGAGTCGGATTCGAGAAAACAGGAGTCCAACAGCAGTTCGCCGGCGTCGAAACGGGCGCCGGGAAGCCACCTGATCTGCATGAAGAACTCGGAACTCAGCCCCAACAGCGTCTCTTCCGGGACCACTTCGTCCGATTCGCCGATCAGGCTGCTGAACATCTGGCCTCGCCAGTTGGGATCCTTCGAGTCATCTTTGCGGAGTTCGGGGGGAACGGCTGCGGTGAATGCGGTCGCCAACGTCTCGTGAGCAGCTCGCAGCTGCGACTCGCTCATCCCCGAAAAATTCAACGGAGCCAAATCCTCCGTGGTGAACTGCTCACCAGCCAAAAAGAACCCGATTTCCGGGTTCCCCTGACGATTGTACTCGCCCGAAAACTTCTGGATCTCCTGCAGATGCTGCCGCAGTTCCTCGAACGACAGCGACTTCAAGTCCTCGAACTCGGCACAGGTCAAGAACCGTGTGCCCCGCGACTTGTTGTAATAGTACAGCTCCCTGCCGCCCAATTTCGTCTTCGCGGCACGGATCATCTGACGCATGCCGCCGAGCGAGCGAGGCAGCGGCGTGATCCGCCAGCATTGGCCGCGAGCTTTGATCGCCTGATGCACCTCGGGGTTCCGCACTGCCTGGAAGCGGGTCTGCCAAGCGGGCACGGGCGGCGTCAACTGGCGCAACAACTCGTCGCCCTGAAACGCCAAATCCATCGCATCCGGATCCGGCCGAATGAAGACATATTCGGCCACCTGAGGATCCCGAGTACAACCGGTCGCCGCCTCCGTGCTCGCCGGAGCCTTCACCTCCGGGCATCCCCCGGCAGCCTGCGACTCGCCCCGCCCGGGCTCCTCTTCCTCGAGCTCGTCCCCCTCCACAAGCGGAGTCTGCTGCTCCATGATCAGATCGACGGCCTGAGACCATTTCTGGGTCCGCTGCGCCTCGTCCAACTCCGGCGCGCCCCGCGCCACCCGCTCCTGGTTCAACAGGTCCAGATAAGCTCTCCGCTGCATCATGTGACTCATCCCGGGCAGCGTGACCACGACGTGATCGCCCGGAAAGACGGTACCAATGTGTGAATACAGTTTCCCCCGGGCATCCTTGGCCAGCGGATGATCGCCAATCAATCGCAGTGCCACAGTTCACTCCTTCCCCGCCTCGCCAGAATCGTGTTGCCAGTACCCCAATTCCCAGTCTAACCCCAAATCACACCGGGTTTCCATATCGTCCGAACGGCGGGCGACGTGAGCCCGCTCCCCCCCCACCAAGTGTGCCCATGTCTCTGCCACGCCGTGCCGGATCGCCACTCACGTGTTTTGTCTCTCCGAGACGGACTGCGGGCCTTGAAAAATCTTGGATATGCCCTGCCGACGATAAACCAATCCGGGCTTCACCCATCTGTACAGGCCCCAACCGGCCTCGGAGATGTCGGGCCACGTGGGGGTGCGGGTTACGTGGGAGCGTTTCTTCGTATACGTGGCTTGGGTTCTCCGAGGGCGACGCGGGTTTGTGCAAGCTTTTAGAGTACGGTGGTGAAGCCGGGCATGGCAACCGGGTACCGGCCTTCCTCATCCGCCTGGACCGGGGCTTCCGAGTCCATGGTAAAATCGTCCAAGCCGGGTGCCAGTTCCAACTCCGACCCGAGCGCCTGCTCCCAGGTGATCATCTGGCCGGATTCCGCGGCCATGCGACCCAGGATCCCCGTCATGCAGGTCTTGGCACACCGTTCGGTCTCGTTCACCGGATCGTCGTTGCGAATCGCGGCGAACAGGGCGTTCAATTCCAGCTGGTACGAATCCCCGCTGGGACCTTGCTGCCAAACCCGGTTTTCCGCGGTCTGGTCGTAGCTGTTGTACAACTGCTGGTTGCCGATGCCCTCGCCCAGCACCGCGGAGCCTTGGGAGCCGTGGGCGATATTGCCGAAAAAGCCCCAGCAGTTGGCCATGTGGCGGCCCTGAGCGAACATCCGCGTCCCGTCGGCAAAACGATACTCGACCGCGTAATGGTCGAACAACTGATCCGGTTGCGTCCGCACTTGACGCCCGCCCTGGCCCTGGGCGGAGACGGGCCAGGCGTTCTTGATCCAGCAGCCGACGTCCAGGTTGTGGATCAGCCAATCCAGCAGGAAGCTGCCGTTGACCCAGGTGAAATTGCTGTAATTCTGGATCTGGTGAGCCAGTTCGCTCATCCCCTCGGCTCGGGGACGCAGACCCAGCGGTCCGTGTTGGCGGTAAGCCCAGCAGGTAACGACGTCGCCGATCGCCCCGTCGTGGATCCGCTGCACCACCTCCTGGACCTCGGGCCGATAACGCTGGTTCAATCCGCCCACAATTTTCAAGTTCTTTTCCTGGGCCTGTTCTCCCGCCCGCAGGACGCGACGGACACCCGGCGCGTCGACGGCGAACGACTTCTCCATGAACACGTGACAGCCCTTTTGCACGGCATATTCCAGATGGATCGGGCGGAAGGCGGGGGCCGTGGCCAGCAGCACCACATCGCCCGGCTCCAGCGTGTCAATCGCTTGGCGGTATCCGTCCAGACCCACAAAACGCCGCTCGGGCGGCACGTCGACCGCGTCCTTGAATCGCTCGCTCAAACCGTTGTAACTGGTCTGCACCCGGCCTTCGAAGAAATCACACAGAGCCCACAACTTCTTGGGGCCCGGCGTGGACAACGCGTTCGCGGCCGCGCCCGTGCCACGCCCGCCACAGCCGATCAGGACCACCTTGATCGTGTTGTTCTCGGCCGCGTGAACTCGAGTTCCCAGCCCGCTGGCGAGGGCCGCACCGCCCAGTGCCATCCCCGAGTGTTTGAGAAAATCGCGGCGGGACGAGGCGGGTCGAGACTTGTTGTCAGCGTTCATTCCAGACCTTTCTGTAAAAACAACGAAAACTTCCTTGCCGAACCCCCCCGCAGTAGGAGGCTTGGACAGCCACATAATTCAGCTGGGCTCTAGTATGAAGCCGGACCGCCGCACCTGCAATCCCGCACACGAGTCGGGTGGTACCGAAGGGGATTGTCGCCAGCGGCACTTTCCGGGGGGCTGACCGCGGGTTCGTGCACGTACTCGATCCGGCTTGCCCCCCGGGCACAAAAGAACCATTTCAAAGCCCCGGCCCTTATTCTGACCGAGCGCAAAAAAACGGGCCTCGCAAAGAGGCCCGCGCGGGATGCTTCGATGAGCGGGTGGTCACGAAACTCAACTCTCGTCGTCCGCTTCCGTATCGGCCGGAGGAGCCGCAACCTCCTCGTCCGCATAAACCGCCTCGTCCTTCTGTACCACCCCCGAATGATAGTAGATCGGCGCGCTGGTCGTCACCGGGGCGTGATAGTACACGTGCACCGGAGCACTGGTCGTCACCGGACGATGCAGCGTGGGGCAGCGGTAGCGAATCCGCGGAGCACTGGTCGTCACCGGAGCACTCGTGGTCACCGGCGCGCTGGTCGTCACCGGAGCACTGGTCGTCACCGGACGATAGACGCGGACCGGAGCGCTGGTCGTCACCGGAGCACTGGTCGTCACCGGACGATAGACCCGGACTGGGGCGCTGGTGGTAATCGGGGCGCTGGTGGTCACCGGGGCACTGGTGGTCACGGCCACGCGATGCCGCACGACCCGTCGCGGGGCACTGGTCGTGATCGGGGCACTGGTGGTCACCGGCGCACTGGTGGTCACCGGAGCACTGGTCGTGATCGGCGCGCTGGTGGTCACTGGTACCCGGCGGACGACGCGGGCACTGGTCGTCACCGGGGCGCTGGTGGTGATTGGGGCGCTGGTGGTGATCGGCGCGCCGGTCGTCACCGCATAGCCATGACCCGCCTCCGCGGTCCGCGAGCTGACCAGCACGGCGCTGATCGCCATCGCGGCCACTGCGGACCAGCCAAAAATCATTCTTCGCTTCATCGTCGAACCCTCCCAAAAGAAAACCGCATCCAAAGGGCGCTCCGTCGCTCACTCCAGGTTCTACTTGCAGCCCGCATACCATGCGGCACGACTGGCAACATGACATCTGCTGCCAGCGGCTGAGAAGCGGCCTCCAATGCCCCCCTTTTATGGCGCACTAACCTAGTACAGCCATGAGAACCAACCCCCCTTTGACGCGATAGCCGTACCCAAATTGCCGAAATCGTGTCGCGCGACTCGCTTTTGCCGGTTGCGCACTTCGAGTTAATACAGTTAATATATGACGATCGGGCAATCTGTCAACACACGCAACGGGAAAGCTCCCACCAATGCATCGGGCGACGGCGTGGGGACCTTTAATTGTAAGCTCTAGAAGGGTTCGGAGGCGGGCAGGGCCAAATGATCGATGTACTGCGTCTCGAAATCCGGCTCCTGATTCAACTCGATGATCTCCAGATTCTCCCCAATCCGCTTCATCTCGCGCAGGGCGCCGCTGTCGATCAGCGCCAAATAGGCACCGGCCAACGAGGTGTTGCCGACCAAATCGATCTGCTCGACCCGAAACCCCGGCAGCAAACCGCAACCGACCACGCTCGCCGGCTTCATGTGAAAGCCGAACCCGCCCGCCACCAGGACCGTCGGGATGTCGGGCGGCGCCAACCCGGCTCGCCGCATCAGACAAGCGATACCGGCGGCAATCGCCGCCTTGGCTTGCAGCAAACTGGCCACATCGGCTTCCGTGATCTGCAGCATCTGACCGTCCTCGGTGGGGGCCAAATCGAAGCCGCGAGTTTTCGAGCGGGTGACCAGACGCGGAACTTGGCCGTCTTGAGGCAGAAACCGGCCGTGGGGGCCCAGCAATCCGCTGCGACAACCGGCGGCTAAAAAATCGACATAGGCCGTTCCACATATTCCGATCGGAGAACGTTTGCCGATGATCTCCAGGTCCGGTTCGTATCCGTTCGGATTCAGCCCGATGTGGCTGATAGCCCCCGCGGCGGCCCGCACGCCATTCCGCAAACCAAACCCCTCGAAAGCAGGTCCCGCGGCCGTGGCACACCCCCACATCCGCCCCCCGTGCTGAAGAACCAGCTCGCCGTTGGTGCCGATATCGACCAGCAAACAAGGCTGATCGCGGTAAATCATCCCTGCAGCCACTATTCCGGCCACAACGTCTGCACCTACATAGGCCGCCGCTCCTGGCAAGAGATGAACCGCGGGCGACCGCTGCAACGCGGCTGACGGCTCCTCAGCTCCCGGCTCCTCCCCGCCCGGCCCACGCGTCGCTGACGCTCGGCTCGGAACCAGCCCCGCCCGCCCGCGACCGGCCAGCAGCTCCCCGCCGTCTATGACGCGATGCTCCAGAAAGGCCGGCATGAACGGAGCGATGCCCAACGGCCCCGGGTCCTCGCCCGCCAACAGATGCAGCATGGTGGTGTTCCCCGCCGCCGTTACGCACACAACTTGATCCTCCACCGCCCCCGCCGCTCGCAATACCTGTTCCAACAGCGGCCGCAACGTGCGACGGACCAACTGCTGCTGCAACCGAGCCACCAGCTGCGTGTCCTGCAGACATAGCTGGATGCGGGTGACCACGTTGTCGCCCAAACGCGTCTGGGCATTCAACGCCGACGCGGTTTGCAGCACCTGTCCGTCCGCCAGATCAACCAGCAGAACCACCACTGTGGTCGTCCCCACGTCGACCGCCAGACCCAGCGGCCGGATCGCCAAGTCGCGAGGCGCCGGGCGGACCGACCAGTGATCGCCCCGATGCTCCAAAACCACGCGCCCCGAACCCTCGCGTGGCCGGTCCCCTTGGCACACACCCCCCTCGCTGCTCAACGGCGGATCGCGGTCCGCTCGCCATGCGATGGCCGTGCCCACGGCGCCCAGCAGACTCGACTCGGTACGCCAAGCCTCCGCCGGCAACTCCCAACTCTGCCACAACGGATGATGAGCCTGCGAAACGCCCACCCGAAACGAACTGACAATCTGGGGGGCGTGGGCTAAGAGTGATCGAGCGGGTATCTGCAGCGATACCACGCCTGCAGGCGGAACCTGACATCGGCACGCACGGATCGGGGCGCCCGAATCGGTCGCCAGCGGCACGCCCGACAGATCGACTACCTGGCCCTCCAATATCCGGATCAGACAGCCGTCGCACAGCCCCCGTTGACCACAGCGGGTGTTCAGCGGCATTTCGGCTTGACGCAATACGTCGCTCAACGCCACCCCCGCCCGCCAAACGGCATCAATCTCCCGAACTTCGTGAGGTGCCTTGACAACCAGACGAAACGAATCCCCCATTCCAGGTTATCCTTGCACAAGCGTGAGGTTGCGGGTGGTTTCCACGGCGGCGTGTCGTTGCTTGATGACCGCTCATATTGTAGACTGCGGTGTTGCCAAACGCATCCCGACGCCCCAACCGGGTGGTCGCGACGCGTTTGGCCACTCCCTCGCGGAGCAAATTTGTCACAATCCTCTTGGCAGAAGGTGGTTGATCGATGGCGGATCTCGAACAACTTGGCGAAGCGATCAAAGCGGGCAGGCGTGACGAGGCGATTCAGTTGACGCAGGAGGCCATTGACGGCAAAGTCGCCCCGCAGGAAATCCTGGACGTGATGGTCGCGGCCATGGACGTGGTGGGCGGACGTTTCCAGCGAAATGAAATCTTTGTCCCCGAAATGCTGATCGCCGCCCGGGCAATGAAAGAGGCTATGGGAGCCCTCGAACCCCTCTTGGTCGAGGCCGGGATCAAGCCGGTGGCCAAAGTCGTGATCGGCACGGTCGCCGGGGATTTGCACGATATCGGCAAAAATCTCGTGGCCATGATGTGGAAAGGCGCCAATTTCGATGTGATCGACTTGGGTACCAATGTGTCGGCCGATAAGTTCGTCGCGGCGGTCAAAGAACATCAACCCCGCTTGATCGGCCTCTCCGCTCTCCTGACCACCACGATGCCAGCCATCAAGACCACGGTGGACGCGCTGAAAGCGGCCGATTTGAGTGTGGCCAAGATCATCATTGGCGGGGCACCGGTCACCCAGGAATACGCCGATCAGGTGGGCGCCGACGGCTACGCACCCGATGCGGCCAGCGCGGTGGAAGTCGCCCGTGAACTGCTGACCCAGGCCGCCTGAAAGGCCCTCACAATCGGCACAGAAAGCACGGAGCGCAAGGGCGCCAGCCACCGGTTTCTTCCATGCGGATTTGCGCCACTCGAGTTGTATAACAATTTCCGATTCGGCCATCCCGCCGGGAACGCCGACTCGTTTGACTTCGCAGGGCATTGTGTTCAAAAATAACCCTACGTTTGGTGAGGAAGTAAAATGAAACGTATCGGCGTCGGTGTGGTTGGCTGTGGTTTCGTCGGACTGGGGGCCCACGTGTCCTCGTTCCGGAAAATCGAGGGCTCGGATTTGGTGGCGATCGCGGATCCTGACGAACCGCGTCGCACCAAGGCGGCCACCAAGTACCAGCCGAAATCGGCCTATGCGGATTACGCCGAATTGGTCCAGGATCCGGCAGTGAACTTGGTGGTCGTCTCCCTGCCGACCCCCTTGCACGGCCCCGTCGCGCTGGCCGCGATCGAAGCGGGCAAGCATGTGCTGTGCGAAATGCCGCTGGCCGCTTCCTTGGAAGAAGCCGACCAGATCATCGACGCGGCCCAAAAACAGGGCGTGCTCGTGATGCCCAGCCTGACCTTCCGCTTCACCCCGAATTACGTGCGAGCCAAACAGCAGATGGCCGAGCCGGCTTTCGGCTCGCCCACCGCCCTCATCTACCGCGAATTCATCTCGGCCTCCGACCTGGCCATGCAATGGCCCAGCGGCTCCTGGATGTGGAATCTCCAAACTAGCGGCGGACCCCTCTTTACCCTGTCCGTCTGGTCGATCGATATGTTCCGCTGGCTGCTGGACGCGGAGATCGAAGAAGTCCAAGGGGCGGCCAAGTACACGGTGCTCGATCAGTACGGCGGCACGCTGGGCTACGACGGCAGTGTGACGATGAAGCTGTCGACCGGCGCGGTCGGCTCGCTGCAATACAGCGGCACCGTCGCACCCGCCGCCTCCGCATCTTCCCTCGAAATCATCGGCAGCTCGGGCCAGGTGCTCATGGCCAAGGACAACGAGACGCTGACCGTCTATGGCGATCAACCGCGGGTGGCCGAATGGTATCTGAAAGAACCGGGCGCGCGGCAGTGGGGGCATTACCAGCAGAACGAGTACTTCACGCAGTGTCTGCTCGAAGGTCGGACCCCGTCAATCACGCCCGACGACGGTCGCAAGGCGATGGAAGTGGCCCTGAAAATCGCCCAAATCCCAGCCGCCTGATCATCCCCGCTCGTGAATGGTGAGTGGTCGGGTGGTGAGTGGTCGGGTGGCGAGTGGTCGGGTGGTGAAGGTCTCCCATACCGGGGGAGACCTTCGGTCGGCGGTTTC
>SLMF01000115.1 GCA_007133715.1 Planctomycetaceae bacterium | reverse complement strand
TTGATAAAGGTTTCGGTCATTGCGGAGACATCGGTGATCGAGCCGTTCAGCCAGAGGGCCGTATCGATACAGTGTGCCAGCAGATCGCCGGTAACGCCGGACCCGGCCGTTTTGACATCCAGTCGCCAGGTGGCCTTGCCACCCTGGGGCACCTGGGCCGAGATGGTCCAATCCTGGAGAAACACCGAGCGATAGTGGAAGATCTTGCCCAAGCGGCCTTCGTCGATCAACTTCTTGGCCAAGGTCACGGCGGGGACGCGGCGGTAGTTATAGGACACCAGATTCGGCACCCCTGCCTGCTCCACCGCAGCCACCATCTCCTCGGCTTGGGCGGTGTCCAGCGCCAGCGGTTTTTCGCACACGATCGCTTTGCCGGCTTTCGCCGCCGCGATGGCGATCTCCGCGTGCATGTTGTTCGGCACGCAGATGTCGACCAGGTCAATGTCATCCCGCTGGATTACCTTCCGCCAGTCCGTCTCATGTTCCTGGTAGCCCCACTGTTGGGCGAAGGCCGCGGGGTTGTCCGCTTCCAAACCGCAGACAACCTTGGGCACCGGCTGGTAAGGCGAATCGAAGAAATTGGTCAGACGGTTGATGGCGTTGCTGTGCGTGCGGCCCATGAAACCGACCCCGATCAGCCCGATATTCAGTGGTTTGGCCATAATGCGTGTTCCTTTGTCTGTCAAAATATGCGTGGAAAACAACGCGCAGACCGGAACTCCCGGCCTGCGCACGATCTATCGGACCGGCACGAATCAGCCCTGCCAGCCATGCGCTTCGCGAACCGCCAGCATGGCTTGCAAGATCGCATTCCAGGTCTCCGGCCGTTCGAGCACCTCGTTCGGGAACATACAACCGTCCCAGCAGATGTGCTGCATCCCGCGATCCGCGGCACCCTGCAACCAGTATCCGGCCGTATGGGTGATGTCCAGTTTGCCGTTCGGGTCATCGGCCAGGCAGTGCCGACCGGTCTTACTGTGGCTGCCGGTACCATGCACGGTGCCGTCGTTCTGCGCCACGTGGAAATCGATGGTCCAGGGGCGCAGGGCGTCGGTCATTGTCTGGTAGGCCGCGGTGAATTCCTCGGGGCTGTAGCCGGGTTTCAGGAGGGCGTGTTCTTCGGCGTTGTAGCCCAGCAGATACAAGTAGGTGTGCGCCTGATCCGCCTGGAAGCCCAACGTTTCGGGCATGCCCACCTCTTCCAGGAGGTCCAGCATGTGTTTCCAGGAGTGCATCGCACCCCAGCAGATTTCGCCCTCGGCCGCCAGCCGCTCGCCGTGATCCGCCGCCACGCGAGCCGCCTCGCGAAACGTATCCGCGATCCGCTTGGTATTGGCCACAGGGTCCTGGGCCCATTCCTCGACACTGGTGGCCGAGTCGATGCGGATGTTGCCGTACTGGCGCACGCCATGCTCATGGAACACCCGGGCGATTCGGCACGCTTTGCGCACCGCCAGCACGAATTTCTCGCGATCCGCCTCGCTGCCCATCGCGCTGGCACCAACCGTCCCCGGCCAAATCGGCGCGACCAGCGTGCCGACTTTCAAGCCATAACCGGCGATCTGATCGGCGATCCGCTTCAATTCGTCGTCGCTGGCGTCCGGATCGGTGTGCGGGAAGAACAGAAAATAATCCACACCCTCGAACTTCTGACCGTCCACTTCCGCAGCGGCCGTCAGTTCCAGCATGCGTTCCAAACTGATCGGCGGATGGTCCGTGCCCTCCTCCTTGCCCACCAGTCCCGGCCACATGGCGTTGTGCAGTTTCGGATAGTTGTTGCTCATAACGGATAACCTTGTTGCAGGGTTGTGTGGAGTGGTCCCGATCTAACGCTTGTAGTCGCCCAGATTCGGGACGCTTTCAAACGTATCCGGGCCGAAGTAACGCAGACCGACCAGCGGTTCGCTGCCGGTGTTTTCGATTTCGACGCCCGCCGCTGCCGCCTCGTGCGTGATGAATACCTCGTCTTCCGTGAAGGCGCCGAAGCGGATCATGGCCGGCGTCTGCAAATTCAACTTGCCCATCCGACCCTTGCCTTGCGTCGTGATCCAACCGCTGGGGCCGGGATCCCGCAGCACGCACTTGGCACCCGGTTCGATCGTCAATTCGCGGGCACTGAACAACTGCTGACCGTCGACCAAACCGTACACGATCCAGCGATCAACCCAGCCCTCCCCCTCTTCCGCTACGATCGGCTCGAGGTAGTGGTTGTCCTTGAAGCTGGGATCGACATTGCGGTCCCAGTCCAGCTGGCTAATGATGAAGTCCAGATCCTGGTGCTTGTCCTCCGGAACGTCCTTCACCAACAAGGCCCAGGGCACTTCCCGCCCTTCGACCAGCGATTGGAACATGCCGAACACATCGCTGCCCCACTGCGGCTCATACGTGCACAGCGAACCCGGCGCGTGAAGAACCCCCGGAGGAACGAGCCAACCGGTGCCACGTTTCAGCCGATAGGCCTTGGACAGGTCCAGGATGCCATTGTCACCTTTGCTCCAGTCCTCGAGACACTTCCGAAGCTGCTCCTTTGTTGTACCCGGTTCCAGCCCGAAAAAGGTATAGGGGAAGTTGTTGTCGCAATTGTTGTACTGGGGCGGGAAATAGTAGGCCTCCGGCTTGCCCTCCTGCCCCGTCAGCTTGGCGTGCTCGAAGCTCTGATGCATATGGTGCGGGATGGGTCCCATGTTGTCGAAGAATTTGGAGTACACGGGCCAGCGTTGGTAGCGATCGAACAATTTGCTGCCGATCACGCGAGCGCCGGCTTCGGCCACGGCATCCTTGAGGAGGAAGACCTGCCCTTCGCAGAGGCAGAAGCTCTGCCCTTCGTGCCAGACACGGCCGTCGTTTGCGGCATCGGTGGTGCTGGCGAACCAACGTTCGTCGATACCCCCCCGGTGGGCGCCGTAGGCATAGTAATCCTCCGGATGCAACTTGATCCGCTTACCCGGATGCAGGAAGCTGCGGGGCACCCAGGTGGGTGTCAGCCGCAACAGGCCTCCCCCCGCATCGAGGGCGCGATCCAGAATCGGGGCCACACTGTCGCCTTTGACAAGATTTTCTTCGTACATAGAAAATAGCTCTCGCTGAAGGTTGGATACGGGGAAATAACGCCAAATTTCTCTCCGCTGCCGCACTTGATCGTGCGGCCGAAATGCGGATTCCCGATGTTGTATTCGCTTTCTCCCCGTGGCACAAGTAAGTAAGCTCAGATTGGGGGCCTGAATTGCTCGTGACGCGAATCCCAAAGGACAACTCACCGAGCCCAAGAAGGTCGCAAGTTCCGGAACCAGGACGTGAGGGGCCGTAGCTGCCGCGCTGGTCACCGCCAGCGTCTGAAGAGGACAGCCACTCGGTCAGGATTCGCGGGACCGCAGACGCTGTTGCAGTTCCCCCAACATGGCGGATATTTTTTCGATCGCCAGCTTGCGCAGCTCGGCGTCCGACGTCAACTCGTCGCCAAGAAGCTCCCGGAGAAGTTGAATTTTCCCCAGAACTTCACCTATTTTCATCCCCTCTTCCAAGCCCTCTTCCAAGCCCTCTTCCATCCCCTCTTTCAATCCCTCTCGCCGCGCGCTGTTCAGTCCCCATTGATAGTCGCGCTGCGCTCTCGATCGCTGGTCGTACATCATCCGATCCTCCGTTTTGCCCGCAATTGCTTCGACCACAGAAATCGCTTGCTGAAATTCAACGCCCGGTAATTCCCGAGTGCCGCAAATCACAATTGACGTTAAATAACTCGATTCTCCCGGATGCCCCCGGCTTGCCCAGGGGGCGTTTCACGCATGTCCCCTGTATCACGAATCCCTCACTACGGATCAACCAGGGGGATCGTCGGGCAGGAGTGCCCAACCTACGGGGGGACGCAGCAAGCAACTTCCGGCCTTCATGGCCTGTCAATTCTGATTTGCGGCACTAGTGGGACTCCGCAATCTCGACCGGCTGTCCCGCGCCGTCTGCCAAGGCTGCCAACAGCCGATCCAGCTCGAACTCCAGAATTGCCAAGCCCCGTCCCGGCTGGCGGCCCCGCGGATCCACCGTGAACGACAAGATACCCTGCTCGTGAAGTAAACGCCGGTCCGGTTTGGTGGCATCATTGACCACGAACTCGGGACCTGTCAACCGCAAGGTCTGCCAGCGACTCCAGCGGTCCTCTGCCCGAGCCACGTGGGCTTGGAATCCCTCCCTGCTGGTGAAATAGATGATGATCGTGTCATCCGGACTGGAAACGATCATCGGGCGGCGACGCGGCGAGGGCATGGGCAACGGTTCACTCCGGTGCCAACTGCCATCTTCGTCCCTCCAATAGTGGTAATAATTCAGGCGGTGCTGCTCGGCCGCCGGCGGGTCGTGTTGCAGATCTTCGGGTTCCCACGGCTCCGCCATGTGATACGTCGCCACGTGCGGTTGATTTCTTGAATCCAACGTCATCGCGCATTGGTTCATCAGCCAGGAAAAAACCGGGATGTCGTAGACGACGATCCCCGGACTGTCCAGCACGATACGTTCCCCCGAGCGGGTGTCTGCAATTTTCTGGCCCGCGTTGTTCTTCCAGCTGCGTCCCTGATCGTCGCTGTAGGCGTAATGCAAATCGTGATTGCTGGCCCAACTGCGGGCGACTTCGCGATACACCCAGGTGATGTGCAGACGCCCTTGCCGGTCGAACAGCAGGTCATGCATGTAGGCATTGCGCGAGGTGCTGTCGTTCCAAGGCGGGTACAGGCCTTCGGAGCCGAACAAGCGGTCGCTGATCATCTGCCAGGCGCCGTCGGCCGCGTCGTATTCGAACAGGGCGATGTTGCCCGCCCCGCTGCCACCGCTGCGGTAGAAGAAATAGAGCGTTTCGTCGGGACCGTTGAAGAAGCGGGGGTACGTCACCCGCTGGGGGGCGTTCTCGACCACCGGTTGACGCGGCTCGAAGTCGGCTGCACCGATCACCTGCGGCGGGTCCGACGTCCAGCCGGCCCGGCTGCGGGTGTAATTCAAGTCGTTGTTGTGATGGTCCCAGGCCACATGCACACGCCCGTCGCAGGGGCTGATCCCAATCACTGTATTGCGGTGGCCGTTTCGCTGCTGGTGTTCGGGAAGCCCTGCCGCCAACCGGTAATCCTCCAGACGGACCGTTTGCACGTCGTCCCCGGCCCGCTCGCGCCTGGCGATCGTCAGCACCCGATCCTCCGCCCAGAAGACGGTATACTGGTAATCGCCCTGGCTGACCAGTTTGTCCTGATCGAACGAAGCCCAATTGAACGCCGGCCACGCCTGCTCTTCGACCACCACCACGCGATCCGGGCCTAAAATGGCAGCACCCTCATCGGCCCGCAGGTGCGAAATGATCGGACTGATCAGAAACAGGGCGATCCCCGTCCATCGTGCGGTTCTTCCTGGCGTCTTCATGCGTTGTTCTCCTTTTCTTCTGCGACGGGAACGGCTCGTCTCCCCGAACAACTACCCCGCCTGACTAGCAAATCATCACCCAGCGTCGCGATGCGGAGGCCGCCATCCAGGTAGAAGTAAAGATACCGGCTGGCTTCGCTGCTGGGAAGCACCCACAGATAGGTACACCCGTCCCCAAGTTTCACCATGCCAAGGGGAGATCGAGCCACGTGGGCACGGGTTCATTCAGCGCTCGCTGCCGTCCCTGCTCGAATACCCCGACCAGCCGATAAGGATTGGCGAGTTCGTCGTTGTCATAGATCAGAATGTGTGGTAAATCGCGGATCGCGGCTCGTAGATTCTCGATCGTGCGCGGGAATCGGGAACGGAGTTTTTCCGCCGATACATCATGGCCTCCCTGCGACACTCGCATCGCGACACGGACTTCACTTACGTCCGGCCCCGAAATGCCGATGTAGCACAGTACGACGGTGTAGCCCGCCTGCGCTGTCTCTCGGAGAAACGAAAGTTTCTCTCCCACAGGGTCGGAGAAAACGGTTTCGAAAACGAAGCTTGCCCCGCGCGCAACGAATTCGCGCCGCAATACATCCGCTATCCGAGCCGCCGCGTACGGGTCGAGATTCAATTGCCGGGCCAACACGTCGGCATTGATGAACAGGAGACCCGTCTGTCGAAGGTGGGCATGATAGAACGTGGTCTTGCCAGCGCCGTTGGGGCCCGCCAGCGCCACGATGACGGGTCTGGCATCCAGCAGGGCCCAATGCATCAATCGACTTCCCGAAACTGCCGGTTGACGAAACGGCCCACCGTCCGCGTTCCATCAGCTTCGATGCGGACCAACAACCCCGGCACATCCGGTGCGGGTTCGTAGTGTGGAAACGGCTGGTTGACCAGATGCTCGGCCACTCGCTGACGTCCTTCGGGCGAATCTACCGATTCCAGGCACTCCGACAGGCGACGCGTCGCACCGGCCCGGCATAACGCCAACGCTTGGGTTCCCGCCAGCAACGGTTCAATCGCGCGGCCCAGCCGTGCCCAGTATTCGACTTGCCCCGCAATCGATCGTTGCGCGATCTTGGCCGTAAGCCGAGCATCCAGCACAAGTTCATCGGAAAGCTTCACGGGTTGACTCATCCTCGCAATGGTAGCAAAACGCTACCGGCGAGTCAACACTACCCTACGGCTCGTCTCGCCGAACAACCACCCGCCTGACTAGCAAATCATCACCTCGCGTCGCGATGCGCAGGTCAGCCTCGCCGTTTTGACGGCCGCTGTAATCCACCAGCATGGCGTCCTCCCCATGTTTTGCTGCCAGCTGGTCCTGCAGCGCCCGATACCAGGAAGGGGAGGTGTCATTCGCATCTTGCCCCGCATTTCCCGGCTCCTGCTCGATGATCAGCTGACAGAATCGTGGGTCCGTCGCATTGCACCGGCCCACCACAACAGCCCGGCAGCCAGGGCGATCCCGCCGAACGCCAGCACCAACCAGGCAAAGGGCAGATGCACCTGCTGATGGACACCCCATCCCCGTTCGATCAGCGTCTGGCGGTAGTAGGCGATCAGCAGCAGCAGCGCGTTATGCACGACGTGCATCACGATGCCGGGCAAGACGCTGCCGCTGCGCCAGGCGAGTCCGCCTAAGATCAGCCCCAGGAAGAGGCTGGGCAGGAAGCGTTCGGGCGTTGCCAAGCTGCCGGCTACGACGTGGAACAAGCCGAACAGGAGGGCGGAAACCCAGACCGCACGACCGGCCGAAGCCACACGGGACAAGGCGGCGAACAAATACCCGCGGAAGAACAGTTCTTCACAGATCCCGGGCACAACCGCCAGACTGAACACGATCCACAGCGGCGAGATGGCGCGCCACTGGTCCAGCAGTTCCGCGACCAATTCGGCTTGAGCCGTCAGGTCGGTCAGTCCGAACCAGCGATTCAGCAGGAAGACTTCGTGAGCCAGGGGCCAGCTGGCCAGGCCCAACAGTACGCCGGCGGTCCAAGCCGCGGGGTGGGCGGGGCGGAGACGGAAGCCTTCTCGAAACCGCACACGCTGCAGGATCGCGGCCACCCAGGGGATCCCGGCGAACAAGACCGCCGTGGCCACGGCGCCTGCCAGCAACCGCCCCGTCATGGTAAACGGGGTTTGGCGAAGTCCGCCTGCCAGCAACACCGAAGCGGGGAACAACACGGCCGTACAGAACAAGGCGGACGTCAAGCTGGCTGCCGGTCGCGAGACCGCGGGGCGGGAAAACAAATCGCCCCAGCCGCCCTCGCTGCCGTACAGTAACGCATCGGTACCAAATATCCGGGCAGCCACCGCCACCGCTCCCACCGCATATAAACTGGTCGAAAACACCGCCAGAACCGCCGTCGACGGTACCACCAGACCCTCGAGCACATCCCGGGCCAACAGCACCATGTTCACCAAGGGAACCACCGCCAGAAAACCGCTCAGTTCCAAACCGGGGAGCAGGCTGAGCATCCCGGGCGCCAGCGACAGCAGCATGAGAGGAATCAGATACGCTTGAGCTTCCTTGAAACTGCGGGCGCAACTGGTCAGTGCCAGCAGGATGGCCGAAAAGAAGGCGGCGAACAGGACCAGCAAGGCCAGGATCTGCAGCACCACGCGGAACGACAGACCGACCTCGCCAAACACCAATTCGCTCAAGCCGCTGGTCATCAGCGTGACCGTCATCGCCACCAGATTGGCTCCTGCCGTCAGCAGGGCCACGGTCAAGACGGCCACATATTTGGCGGCCAACAGCCCGAGCCGCGGCACGGGGGCCGCCATCAGCGTCTCCAGCGTCCCCCGCTCCCGCTCACCTGCCGTCAAGTCAATGGCCGGATAGACGGCCCCCGTAATTGTCATCAAGATCAGGATCAGAGGCACCAGGGCGGTCAGCGACACGGCAACCCCGGCGGTCTCCAGGGGCCGGTTCCGCGTCTCGGCCAGCAGCCTCGGCCGACCGCCCAGACTCGCAATCTGCTCGCGAAGAAACTGCTTGTTAACCGCCCGAAAACGCTCGCTGACAAAATCCCGCGCCGCCTGGCTCAATGGCGAATTCTTGCGGTAGACCAGCTCGCATCGCAGGGTCTGCTGATCCCAATTCGCAGGCTCCAACGTGGCAGGGTCCACGCGGAGCCCCAGATCCAACCGCCCTGATTCGACACCTTCCGCAATGCGCAGCCCGGTCATCCAGCGGATCTCGGGCGATGCCACCACCAGCCCCGCCTGCTCCTCCGACGGCTCGATCCCCGCTTCGGCCGCCTCCTCCGCCAACAAACGTCCCCCCAACTCCAAATAGGCCTCGACCAACGGCAGCGCCGCCTGGTGGTCCAAACCGATGACAAAATGCTGCGGCGCTTGTGTCCCGATCGAATCGACCAGAAAACGCTGGAATACAATGCTCAACAACGGGTAAACCAGCAGCGGCATCAGCACCAGCGTCACAATCGTGCGGCGGTCGCGGAGGATCTCGCGTAGCTCCTTGCGGCACAAACGCACCATTCTCCCGAAAGAACGCACCGCCCCAAGATCCGTGGAACAGCGTGTTTCCTGCGACTCGTCGGTGAAATGGGCAGGGGGCATATCCATCAGACTTCGCTCGCCAGGGCTCCCGACTTCCGCGGCAACAACTGCGTAAACATCTCCATCAAACTGTGACAGCCCGTCGCAGTTCGTAACTCGGACAACGTGCCCTCGTGGATCAGCCGCCCCTCGTGCAGCAATCCAAAGCGATCACACAAGCGTTCTGCTTCGTCCAAACGGTGGGTGCACACAATCACCGCTTTCCCCTGGCCACGAAGATGCCCAATATAGTCGAACACCACATGCGTGCCCA
>SLMF01000252.1 GCA_007133715.1 Planctomycetaceae bacterium | reverse complement strand
ATCACGAATCCCTCACTGCGGATCAACCATGGGGATCGTCGGGCAGGAGTGCCCAACCTACGGGGAGACGCAGCAAGCAACTTCCGGCCTTGGTGGCCTATCAATTGTGATTTGCGGCACTCGTGCCGCGTGAGGCGTTTTACGGGGAAGCGTGAGATGCGGGTACGCGGACTGGGTGTGGAACAAATCATTCGCTTGCTGGGGGGCACTTGTTGCCCCCTTGCTCGTGGTCCCCAGCGGGTTTTTCTGGCCGTTTGTGACCATTTCGAGCCGGATTGGGGCGGGGCGTCGGAAGGGGTTCGCCGGGAGCGTGTGGCGCGTTGGGTCCAGGATTTCCCCCGCTCGGTCGACGGTTTGGCCGACAGTCGCGGACGTCCGCCCCAGCATACGTTCTTCTTTCCGCTCGAGGAGTATCGCCCGCAGCTGCTGGATCAACTGGCCCAGCTTTGCCATGGCGGATGGGGCGAGGTCGAAGTGCATTTGCACCACGATGGCGAAACCGCCCCGCAGTTGCGTGACCGACTGGAGTGGTTTCGCGACACGCTGCATCGGGAGCATGGCCTCTTGCACCGTGATCCGCAGGGCCGGATTCGTTACGGATTCATCCATGGTAATTGGGCCCTGAACAACTCGCATCCCGACGGCCGTTGGTGTGGGGTGAACGATGAATTGACGGTTTTGCGAGAAACCGGGTGTTACGCGGATTTCACGATGCCCGCGGCCCCTCACCCGGCTCAAACTCGGATCATCAACAAGATTTACTATTCTTCCAGCACGCCGGAGCGTCCGAAATCCCACGACAGGGGAACACCGGCCCGAGTGGGAAGCTCGCCACCGAAAGATAGCCTCTTGCTGATCCAAGGTCCGCTGGGATTGGACTGGGGTGATCGCAAGGCGGGTCTGATCCCACGGTTGGAGAATGGGGATTTGCACGCCGGTCGCCCGCCGTCACCCCGTCGGCTCGACTTGTGGCTGCGAGCCGGTGTGGGGGTGCAAGGGTGCCCCGAATGGCGCTTTATCAAGCTGCACGCGCACGGAGCCAAGCCCGCAAACGCGGACGTGCTGTTGGGCGCTCCCATGCGGGCGCTGCACCAGGAACTGGCCAGACGAGCAGCCGACGATCCCGAGTTTCGCTATTACTACGTGACGGCTCGAGAGATGGCCGATCTGGTGCATGCCGCCGAGGAGCGGACCGACGATCCGAGTGACGTCTTTTCCTGACTTGGCCAACCGGTTTGGCGGGAATTTTCTGTCCCGCTGGTTGCGTGGTTGGATTGACATTTGGTGTGATGTTGCTATCGAGCGTGGGGAACTGCGGCTCCGAGTTGGATTGGGGAGGCGAATTGATGAGCGATTTCGAACGCATTTCCATGGATCCCGCAAAAACGCCAGATATCGACAGAAAGGCGGTACAGTCGATGGAACCCACTCCTCAAAAAAAGAGGCAGCGAGCGGAGGTCGCCCCCGTTCCCCCAGAAAAACAATTGCGGATCCTGTTGGTGGAAGACGAGGAGATCAGTCAGGAAGTCGCCATGCGGGTGCTGCGACGTCGCGGACATGCCATCAAGTCCGCAGCCAGCGGCCAGCAGGCGTTGGACCTCTGGAAAGAGCATCGCGACCACTTGGATATCATTGTCACCGATATCTCGATGCCAGATATGGGGGGAGTTGAACTAGCGCAACAGATCCGAGTTCTCGAAGCTGAAGGATCGTCTCGGATTCCAATTGTGGCGATGACAGCGAACGCGATGAAGGGGGACACCGATCGGTATCTCGCAGCGGGGATGGACAGCTATGTGGCCAAGCCGATTCGGCCGATCGATTTCTTGGGCATGATCGAAGACTTGGTGGCCACCGGGGAGTGTTCGCCGGCTCCGGCCAGCCCGCAGGAGACGGTCGAATCCGAGAAGTCGGTCTGTCGGGTCGAGGACGTGTTGGCCGCTTATGATCAGGACCTCCTGTTTGTGGGGGAGATCGTCGACTTGTTTTTCGAGTTGTACCGGGAGGAGTTTCCGCGAATCCAAGCTGCGCTGGACCAGCAAGATTTGCCGGTCCTGGCCCAACGCGTCCATCGCGTGAAGAGTTCGATCGGGAATCTGAAAGGGGAAGCGATGCGAGCCGCCGCCGAAGCGTTGGAGTATCAGGCGCGGGCGGGCGAACAGGCAGGGCTTGACCAGCTGGTCGCGAAATTGGATGCCGAGTTCCAGCGGGTGAAGCCGGTTTTGGAAGGCATCGTGCGTGGCGAGTTTACCCCCTGAAAAGTACTGCAACGAGTCGCAAGAGTAACACAAGAACTCCGGATTCTTGCAGTGATCCACTCAAGATCGTTAAACGAGTCAATCGCTGCCGCGAGCGGTATAACGATCTGTGGGCAGTCACTTTTTTTCAGGTTCCGGAGAACCCCTTCTTTCGAGTGACAATTCGCCTGGGGATCGTGGGAGCTACAGCAGCACACGCGAATCTGTTCTAATTGGGGTCAGCGTGTTCGTTTTCTCCCGCGGTCCCGTGGCTTGATCGGCGAACCTATGAAACTCTGCAAATTCTGTTGTGTATCCAGCGAACCGCAGGTGGGCCAGCTGGTGGATGATCGCCTGTTTCCACTGAAACTGAGTGGCGGCCAGTACCGGACGCTGTCCGATATTCTCGAGGCCGATGATCCGTGGGAGGTCGCTGATTTTCTGGTCGACCGTCGCAATGCGGTGGGAGCGGACGAAGTGATTTGGAAACCGCCGATTGACCGGCAGGAGGTTTGGGCGGCGGGGGTGACGTACCGCCGCAGCCAGGCGGCGCGGATGGAGGAGTCGCGAGCGGCCAGCGCCTTTTATGACCGGGTGTACACGGCGCGACGTCCCGAGCTGTTTTTCAAGGCGACGCCACATCGCGTGATCGGGCCCGGCGAGCCTGTACGGGTCCGCGGGGATTCCCGCGCGAGTGTGCCGGAGCCCGAACTCACGCTGGTGTTGGCCAGCGACCTGCGGCTGGTCGGTTACACGGTGGGCAATGACCTCACCGCGCGGGACATCGAGGGCCAGAACCCGTTGTATTTGCCGCAGGCGAAGATCTACGATGCCAGTTGTGCTCTGGGGCCGTGTATCGCTTTGACCGGCAGCATGCCGCCGCTCTCGACGGTGCAGATTCGGATGGAGATCCGCCGGGGCCCCACGCTGGTTTTTGCGGGAACGACGGATTTGAGCCAGATGGCTCGTACTTTCGACGAGCTGATCGCCTGGCTCGGCCGGGATAACTCCTTTCCGCAGGGGGTGTTTCTGTTGACGGGCACCGGGATCGTGCCGGACCAGGACGTGGCTCTGTTGCCGGGCGATCGGGTTGCGATCACGATCGACGGGATCGGGATGCTGGAAAACCCGGTGGTTCAAGGCTAGGGCAACTTGTTTCCGAGCGAGGTGTGGCATGACGGTTCAACCGATTTTGCTGAAGGGTCAGTGGCAGAAGGCCCAGACGCTGGTAACCTTTCAGGCGACGGATCCTGCCAGCGGTGAGTTGCTTCCGGCGTTGTTTCCGGTCAGCAACTGGTCGGACTGCGAAGCCGCGTTGGTTGCGGCCGACGAGGCTTTTCAGGTGATGCAGCAGCTGCCGTGCGAACGGATAGCCGAGTTTCTGGAGCGGTATGCGGAAGAGATTGAGTCGGACCGGGAGGAGCTGGTTCGTCTGGCGCATGCCGAGACGGCTTTACCGGCCGCGACGCGTCTGGAGCGGGTGGAACTGCCGCGGACCACGGGTCAGTTGCGAGCGGCCGCCCAATGTGCCCGGGAGGGCTCGTGGCGGCTGCCGACGATCGACACGTCGGCGGGGCTCCGTTCCTGTTTCCAGCCGCTGGGTCCGGTGTGTGTTTTCGGCCCGAACAATTTCCCGTTCGCCTTTGGCAGCATTTCCGGGGGTGATTTCGCTGCGGCCCTGGCTGCGGGAAACCCGGTGATTGCCAAGGCCAATGGCTGTCACCCGGCCACCACCCAGCGGCTGGCCGAGGCGGCCGAACGCGCTTGCCGCACCACCCGAATGCCCCCCGGCGCCGTCCAGTTGCTCTATCGCACGCGCCATGTGGACGGGCTGCGGCTGGTCGCAGACCCGCGGATCGGTGCTACGGCCTACACGGGCAGCCGAGCGGCAGGGCTGCGTTTGAAAGCTGCTGCCGATGTCGCCGGCAAACTGATCTATCTGGAACTGTCCAGCATCAACCCGGTGATCCTGCTGCCGGGCGCGCTGCGGGAACGGCCGGAGAGCATTGCCGACGAGTTCGCCAGTAGCTGTCTCTTGGGGGCGGGCCAGTTCTGCACCAATCCCGGGATGGTGTTGATGTTGGAGAGTCCGCAAAGCGCGACGTTTATCGACTTGGTCTGCCAACGCTTCCGGGCGGCACCGCTCGAGCCGCTGTTGTCCAAGGCAGTTTGGAGTTCGTTGCAGGCCAGTGTGACGGTCTTACAGCGGGCGGGAGCGCGGGTGCTGGTCGGCGGCGTTCCGGCCGGTGGCCCCGGGTTCCGCTTTGCCAATACGCTTTTCCGAGTCGAGGGGCGGACCTTCCTCGAGGCGCCGGAACGGTTGCAGACCGAAGCCTTTGGCAACGCGTCCCTGCTGGTGGTCGCCAGCGACCTCGAACAACTGCTCGCCATCCTGCAGCGGCTGGAAGGCAATTTGACGGGTAGCGTCTATTCGGACACCGGGGGAGCGGACGACGCCGATTACGAGCGGATCGCCCCGCTGCTGCGGCAGCGGGTGGGCCGCTTGTTGAATGACAAGATGCCCACCGGCGTGGCCGTCAGTCCGGCCATGAACCATGGGGGCCCCTATCCGGCCACGGGGCATCCGGGTTTTACCGCGGTCGGCGTACCCGCCGCGCTGCGGCGTTTTGCCATGCTGGCCTGTTATGACCAGGTGCGGCCCGCACGGTTGCCGAGCTGGCTCCAGGATCCCAACCCCAGCGGGCAGACGTGGCGCTGGATCGACGGCCAGTGGAGTCAACAAGACCTCGTGACGCCCGATGTTGTTTCAGACCTTTGACGGTTCCTGCAGCCCGGCGAGTTATCACGGGCCGAGATCGCCACGCGGCGTTCCCCGTCGCGTAGCGACGCCGCGGCGATGGGGTGATGTTCCGCGGTGCGCGCTCGCATCGTCCCGGTTCGACCACCAAGCGTGTCCGGCCAAGGCTCCGCCAGCACTCGCACAGAAAGAACGCTCATGATTCGTTTTTGGTACGCGTTCTCGGTGCTGTTTTCGACTTGAAGAAGTCGGGCAGCAGGCCAACCACATTTCATTCTCCTCCCGCACTGCCCTTACCCTCGGCTGGGGCAGTGCGTGGCGGGTAAGAATGCGGACCATTTGCAAGCCAATCCCTCGCAAACACCCAGGAGTTCTGGCGAGGAGCCAAAATCTGGAGGGAATCGCTGATCTGCGATACCGCAAAGCGGTTGCTTATGGTATCTTGACGTATTCGTATGGAAAATTCTCGGGCTTGACCACAAGTTTTCAGGACATTCGCCCCCCCTTGTTAAACCACATTCCCACGGAGAGCACACACGTGAAGCGAGAACATTTTGGAGAAGGCGTGGTGTTAGTGGCACTGATTTTGATTGGTGCCCTGGTTCGCATGGTGTTCCGGGATCTGCCCAATTTCGCTCCGGTTGCCGGATTGGCCTTGTTCGCCGGCTACTACTTCCGTTCGTGGAGCTGGGCTCTGTGTGTTCCCCTGGGTGTCATGACACTGAGTGATTTGGCATTGGGTGGGTATGAGTGGCAAATGATGGGTTTGGTTTATGGCATGCTGGCGGCTCCGGTCCTCTTGCGTGGCGTCCTCCGAAAGTACCTGGATGTGCGACAGGGGGGATGGTCGCAGGCGTTTCTTGCCGTGGCCGGTTTGGTTGGCTGCAGTTTGGGGGCTTCGCTGGCCTTCTTTTTCGTGACCAATTTCGGCTCCTGGATGTGGTCGGGTATGTACCAAGTATCCCCCGCAGGACTGGGGCACTGCTACCTCCAGGCATTGCCGTTCTTCCGGTACACCCTGGCCGGCGATTTGTTCTTTGCCGTGATCCTGTTCACCGGCTATGCCACCGCTGTCCAAATGGCTGCAACCCGAACCCCCGCCTGTGCCGCTTCTTGAGAGAGGTGTAGCCAGGCTTGGTGTTTCACGTCGCCCCGTCGCGTTCGTCACGCGACGGCGGATGTCGTCGTTCCCTTTGTTATCAGGGCTCTCGATGGAGATCGCAGTCCATCTTTTTGCGACTCTTCGCCAAGACCGTTTTCGCAGCCGCAGGTTGACCATCTCGCCCGGCAGCACGCTTGTCGATTTGTGCGAGCAACTGTCGATGCGGCCGGGAGAGGTGGCGATTTTCTTGGTAAACGGTTCCACGTCTTCTCGTGACCGCGTGTTCCAACCGGGGGATGAAGTGGCGTTGCTGCCAGCCATCGGGGGCGGTTAGGAAGGCGTTCGTGGTCCGCTGCGACTCGGGGAAAGACGAATGTAGGCCCCGGTTGTGTGATCAACTGACCCGTTATTTTTGGGGATTTGGATTGATGGCGCGGAAATTGACGGCGATTCCGGAGTTGTGCTCCGGCTGCCGAATTTGCGAAATCACGTGTGCAATCGAACATTTCGGGGTGGCCAATCCGAAAAAGAGCGCCGTGCACGTGCTGGTCGCCTACCCCCATCCCGTTGTGCGCCTGCCGATTGTATGCAGCCAGTGCTTGGCTCCGCTCTGTGCGGAAGCCTGTCCGGTGGGTGCCCTCCGCCGCAACGAGCGTGTGGTCGAAATGGACTCCATGCAGTGTATCAGCTGTATGAAGTGCGTCGAGGCTTGTCCGTTCGGCGCGATGTATGCCCATAGCGATTTGGATTACCCGATCAAGTGCGATCTGTGTGGGGGGGACCCCAAATGTGTGCAAACCTGCCCCAAAGGGGCCCTGCGATTCATTCCCGAGCAATCGTTGGGTGAAGCCAAACGCTTGAATAACATTTTGAGTTACACGCATATGAAGGAGATCGAATTCACTGAAAAGGGGGAACCTCGCACCATTCGTTACGCAGAAATTGGCAAAGAGGAACTGTAGATCATGAGCCTCCGATCCGGCTATTTCAAGAAGAGCCTGCAGGTAGACCTGAGTACCGGCGAATTTCGAGTTCGCAAGCTTTCGGACGAATTTTTGGAGCGTTACCTGGGAGGCCGCGGCTTTGGGGCCAAGCTGCTCTGGGACCATCTGGTCGCTCGGGATTTTCGCATCGATCCCCTCGGGCCGGATAACCTGCTGGTGATCGCACCGGGCCCGCTGACCGGAACCTACTTGCCCTCCTCGGGGAAATGCTCGTTCGTCTCCGTATCCCCCCAGACCGGAATTTATGGCGATTCGTCGATCGGCGGCTCGCTGGGGGTCGAGTTGCGGCAGGCAGGTTGGGATCTGCTGACCATCGAAGGCCGCGCGACCGAACTCTCGATTCTCTGGATCGACGACGAGCAGACGACCCTGCTGCCCATGCCCGAATTGGAAGGCAAGACGAGTTTGGAAGCGGAAGGCATGATCAAAGAGCGGTTGGGAACGCATGAAGTACGGGTCGCCGTGATCGGACCGGCTGGAGAAAACGGCGTCCGCTTCGCTTGTGTGAACGCCGATTGGTCCCGCAACGCCGGACGGCTGGGTATGGGCACGGTGATGGGGGCCAAGAACCTGAAAGCGATCGTCGTGCGAGGCAGCGGGGATCTGCCCGTGCATGACCTGAAAGGCTTGATGGCAGAAGCCGAAATCGCCTTCGCGTATATGCGGCAGCACAAATACTTCAAGATGTGGCAGCGCGAGGGCCTGATGATGGTCGTCGACTACGCCAGCGCGGCCGGTATCCTGCCGACCCATAATTTCAAAGATGGTACGTTTCCACGGGTCGGTCAGATCAATGGCGAAACCATGTTGAACAGCCATAAGATCGGGGATAGCGCCTGCTTCGCTTGCCCGATGAGCTGCGGGAATATCTGCCTGGTCAAACAGGGCCGTTACGTCGGGACCGTCACCGAAGGGCCCGAATACGAATCCTGCGCCATGCTGGGATCGAATCTGGGGATCGACGATTATGCGGTCGTGCTGCATGCCAACCAATTGTGCGACGAATTGGGCATGGACTCGATCACCACCGGCAGTCTGGTCGGAGCGGTGATTGAGGGTTATGAAACGGGCGTGATCTCGCTGGCCGATCTGGACGATCAACCGGTTTCGTGGGGCGACGGCGCAGCGGTGGTGGCTTTGATTCACAAGATCGCCCGCCGCGAAGGCATTGGCGCAACACTGGCTGACGGAGCACCGGGCGTTCTCCGCCGCTGGCCCGGCATGGAAAAACTGCTGGTCCAAGTCAAAGGTTTGGAGCAGAGCGCCTATGACAGCCGGGCGGCGTCGAGTATGGCGCTGGCTTACGCGACCAGCGATATCGGTGCCCATCACGCGCGGGCCTGGACCATCGCCAAAGAGGTGGAATTGGGCGAGAATTGGACCGATGAGGAGCGGGTGGACGAGGTGATTTACCACCAGTCGCTCCGGCCGCTGTTCGACATGTTGGGGGTCTGCCGTTTGCCCTGGATCGAATTGGGGCTGAACGAAGAGCACTATGCCCGCTTTTATTCTGCCGTGACCGGTCGCGAGGTCGGTTTACCGGAGCTACTGGCCCAATCGGACGCGATTTTCCAGCTGACCCGGTTGATCAACAATCGTTTGGGGATGACACGCCGCGACGATTCCTTGCCGTACAAGGTGCGGGCCTGCCCGATCCAGACCGGCCCGACCGCGGGCCGCGTGATCGATCCGGAGAATTTCGAGCATTTGTTGGACCTGTACTATCAGAAACGCGGGTGGGATGCCGGCGGCAATCCGCCCCCCGAAATCGAACGCCAGCATGCCGGTTGCAGCCCCGCGGCAAGCTAGTTCGTGAGCCCGCGGGGCACCGCTTCCAGCGGTCCACCCGATACCCTTCCCTTCGAGTGCCAAAGCAGCTCGACGGATCGGACTCCTTACGCCCGAGTGACTCCTTGCGATTCTGCTCTGCGTCTTCCGGAGCTGAAGGCGGCCGAGCGAGAGCTTTCGGCAAGCATGCATGAAGCGGGAGCGGGGGTTGGGGTAGACTGGCGGTCGATTCTGCACTCGAAGTGGAGGACGACCGATGCGAAATGGAACGAACGGAGCAGCTGGCGACCGGCTGCGGGAAGCTGAGCAGCGATGGGAACTCTGGCGGTTGCGGTGCCGCGGGCCGGGGCGGATTCCAAAAGAGTTGTGGCT
>SLMF01000512.1 GCA_007133715.1 Planctomycetaceae bacterium | reverse complement strand
GCACGCGTTCACGGACCGCTGGGACGACGAGCGTTGCCAGCCCTTTCGCTCGGTCGGGATCGTGGTCGAAAATCTTGACTCAGACGCAACTCGTCCCAGCGGCCCGTGAACCCGTGCCCCCCAAGAAGACCGCCACCAACGACTATACCGACCTCCACCGCGGATGAAGCTTCCCGATCCGGATGATCGGCTGGCGAAACAGTATTTAGCGGAGACTTGGTTGAATGGCTGCGACATCCCCCCCGTCCCCAGCGGGCAGTACCCCGTCGCGATGGGGTTGGTTTCGTCCGTTGGATGCGGTCGAGTGGCTGGGAAACCAGTTGCCCAATCCGGTGACGCTGTTCGCAATCGGGGCCCTGCTGGTGATGGTGCTGTCGGCCCTGGCCGACCATCAGCGGTGGCACGTGGTTCAGGAACTGCCGCGGCCGGTACGGGAACCGGTGCGTGACGAGTCGGGTCGGCCGGTGGTCGATGCGGCCACCGGCCAGGTGACGCGGCAACCGGCGCGGGATGCCGCGGGGCGATTGCAGCTGGACTGGCAGCCGACGGGCGTCGTCTTCCGGGCGCGGAGCCTGATCAGCCGGGACGGGATCGACTGGATCTTCCGCAATATGGTGCAGAACTTCATCCGTTTTCCGCCGCTGGGCGTCGTGTTGGTCGGCATGTTGGGGATCGGGATTGCCGAGCGGACGGGTTTGTTGGGAGCCAGTCTGAAGGCCTTTGTGTGGGGATTGCGATGGTTTTTGGAGTCGTGGACCCCGCGGCGCTGGGGATTGGCGGACAAGGTGTTGACGCCGGCCGTGGTGTTTGTGGGGATCATGAGTTCGCTGGCGACCGATGCCGGTTATGTCGTGTTACCGCCGCTGGCAGCGGCGCTGTTCAAATCGGTGGGCCGCTCGCCGCTGGCCGGATTGGCCGCTTCCTTTGCGGGCGTGTCGGCCGGGTTCAGTGCCAATCTGCTGATCACCGGATTGGAACCCATGCTGGCCGAACTAACCGGCATGGGGGCCTCGATCATCGTACCGGGCTACCGTGTCAATCCGGCCTGCAACTGGTGGTTCATGATCGCTTCGACCGTGGTGATCACGCTGGCCGGCTGGCTGGTCACGGCCTGGTTTGTCGAACGCCGCTTGAACCGGCGCAGTGCGGAGGAAGGCGGTCCGGACCGGCCGAGCGAGGCGGAGCTGGCGGCGCAGCAGTTGACCGCGGACGAGCGGCGGGGACTGTGGCGAGCGGGCGGAGCGTTGGTTCTGACGTTGGGTGCCGCGTTGGGTTTGATCCTGATCCCCGGCGCACCGCTGTACACGTATCAGATGCCCGACCCGACAGGGGGCCCGCGTGAGGTGATTGCCGAGCGGTGGGAGCCGGTCGAGTCGCGGTCCGCGTCGCCGCCTGCCGAGGCCCATCTTCGGCCGGACGGGCGCGTGCTGGTGCCCAGCGAGCGGATCTTCCCCCGCTGGGTCGATGCGATTGTGCCCCTGCTGTTGCTGGTCTTTATGATCCCCGGGTTGGCCTATGGCATCGCGGTAGGCGAGATCCGCAGCGATCGGGACGCCGCCCGCTGTATGATCCAGGCGATGGCCGCGATGGCCCCGATCATCGTGCTGGCCTTCGTCGCCGGACAGTTCATCGAATTCTTTCGCTACTCGGGTCTGGACCAAATGATGGCCATGGCGGGCGGGATCTGGCTGGGCAAAGCCGGCTTCAGCCCGTTCGTGTTGATCGTGGCCTTCATCGGGGTGACCATGGTCTTCAATCTGTTCATGGGATCGATGAGTGCCAAATACACGCTGTTCGCGCCCATCTTTGTGCCCATGTTCATGCTGGTCGGGATCCGTCCCGAATTGACGCAAGCCGCCTATCGGGTCGGCGATTCGGTCAGCAACATCATCACGCCTTTGAACTCCTACCTGGTCATCATCCTGGTCTATTTGCAGCGGTACGTACCGCGGGGCGGGGTGGGCACAATGATCGCGACGATGCTGCCCTACACGCTGACGTTCACCGTCGTCTGGACGCTGCTGTTGCTGATCTGGATGGCGCTGGGTCTGCCGCTGGGCTGGGACGGGCAGCTCTGGTTCGATCTGGCCGATCTGCCAACCGGCTAGACGCTCGGCCATCGTGGCCCGCCTGCCCGAGGGCTCAGTAGTACAGATCTCGCTCGTCGCCGCGGGTGATTCGCTGCAATCGGTCCAGCAGGTCCCGTTTGCGGGCGTTGTCGGGCAAATACGCCAACTCGCGTGCGATCAACTGCTCGCCCAACCGCCGCGTCTCGGGGGAAGCGTAATCCACCAGGTACTCTTGGAGCGTCGTCAACGCGTTCGGGGTACAGAGCTTCTCGATGAATCCGGGGATCGCAAACTCCATGAACGTCTCCCCCGTCCGTCCCAGCCGGTAGCAGGCAGTACAAAAGCTGGGGATGTAACCGTCGACCAGCAGCTGGAGGATCACTTCATCCAGCGAGCGGACATCCGCCAATTCGAACTGCTGGCGTTCCCGACGCTGTTGCTGGGCGTCCCCCGCTTCGGTGTACCCCCCCAGCTCGATCCGGCTGCCCGCGTCGATCTGCGAGACCCCGAACCCCATCAGCTGGGATCGCAGCTTCTCCGGCTCGCGAGCCGTCATGATCATGCCCGTATAGGGGACACTCAACCTGAGGATGGCGACCAAGCGGCGGAAATCGTCGTCGTTGACCAGCCAGCGGGAATTCCATTGGGCGTGCGAGGCGGGTCGCAAGCGGGGAAAGCTGATCGTGTGCGGGCCGCAATGAAATTTCTCCATCAAGTGCCTGGCATGCGACACCAAGCCCAGCACCTCGAAACGCCAGTCGTACAGACCGAACAGGGCCCCGATCCCCACGTCGTCACAACCGCTTTCCCAAGCTCGGTCCAGGCTATCCAACCGCCAGAGGTAATCGGCCTTGGCCGTGCCCGGCGGATGCACTTGGCCATACGTGGCGTGGTGGTAGGTCTCCTGAAAGATCTGATACGTGCCGATTCCCGCCTCTTTGACCTTTTGGAACCCCGCATGATCCAGGGGAGCGGCATTGATGTTCACGCGGCGGATCGCACCGTGTCCCTGGCGGACGTCGTACACGGTCTGGACCGCCTCGGCAATGAAGTCTGCCGAGTAGTACGGATGTTCGCCGAACACCAGAATCAACCGCTTGTGTCCCTGGCGTTCCAAGGCCGCCACCTGAGCCCGGATGGACGCGGCATCCAACGTCCGCCGCGGTGCCTGACGATTCGAGCGGCGGAACCCGCAGTACAAACAGTCGTTCACGCACTGATTGCCGATGTACAGGGGGGCGAACAACACGATCCGATTGCCATAGACATCGCGTTTCAATTGCCGCGCCGCGGCGAAGATCGATTCCACCAAATCGGGATCCGTCGCGTTCAGCAGCACCGCGCACTGGGCAACGGTCAGCGGCACTTTGGCCAGACTCTGCTGGATCACATCCCGGACTTCTGCCGGATCCACCCGGTGATTTAACATCCCCTCCAAACCCGGGTCATCGATGAAATCATCGGCATTTTTGCTTAGCTGGTACTCGCCAGAAAGAACCTGCAATTGGGAACTCCCTTCCGCAATGATCGGAGTCGCTTCGTCTGCGTCATGATAACGCATCCGGGGGCGTGGAACAGGTCGCGGACCCCATGCGGGGCGGCGAAAACCTGAAAAACCCCGGCTTTTAAGGAGCCAATTTGAACGGGACGCGACGATTCCCGAGTTTTCCGGATCCGCCCCACACGTGTTCCCTTTCCATGCCGATACCCTATATAATGAGAAGAATCGGCGGGTGGCGACGCTTGAACCCGCGTTCCGATCGTTCGCACCATCGGTGAAGCACGGCAACCTTGGGGGATTTATGCAACTCATTTTAATGAATGAGCACCCGTTGGCGAAAGATGGCCAGGGGCGGTTGAAATGCCGGATTGGCACCGTTTTCCCCGGAGACGGGGCGATCGTGACCCTGCCCGGCATCCATGCGACGCAACGCATGGCCTATCTGGACTATCTGGACGAGCAACGGCGGCAGGCCGGGAAGCCCGTGTTGAGCGAGGAGGAGCGGAAAAAGTATTGGGCAACGGCGGTCGACCTGATCATGGAGCCCCACACGATCCTGATCCGGCCGGTTCCCAAACAAATGGACCTGGCCTATCTCGCAGACGAGGTGTTGCAGGAGATCACCAGCAAGTGGCAAATCCGCTTTTTGAACGTGTTTAACACCCAGGTGCGGGAGGCGATCAAGCGACGGGGAGAACTCTGGCGGATCAGTCGCTTGCCGCACTCGGTGAACGAGATGGAATACATGATCACCGGTTCGCGGATCGGCATCGGGGGTCGCGAACTCTACTACTACAACCAAGCCACAGGCACCCGCTATCTGACGTGCCAGGAATTCAAGCAGTTAGAGAACCTCGATGACGTTCGACTGCGGCAGCACCTGCTGGAAATCCATCACTATTCGGGGTGCAAGAATCGGATGGAAAATTGGGAAGTCGATTTTTTCCAGGCCGATCCCAGTTTTCGCGAGGCCCTCCGGCAGCACGACTTTCGCTCCTGCTCGCGCGAAGAATTGCGAGCCATCCACGGGGAATTGTGCGAGGTGTTTTCCGAGGCGGTGACCGCGCCGTTTCGGGTCGACAATCTGTCCAATGTCGACTGGCGGTGCCGGATGTATGGCTCGCTGCTGCCGCCGCACGAGTATGTGGTTTCCCAGGAAGAGCTGCTGGGCTTGAGTTCCGAGTTTTACATGCAGGTGCGGTGGTTGCCGGGGGCCCGGATTGATCGTGGCGAATTGATTTTCGATTCGCTGTTCAATCAACCGCTGGCCCCCCATGATTCCTGCTTGCGGTGCGACGATGTGGCGCGCAGTTTGATCCTGAATTTGCTGCGTGAGTATGGGGATCTCGAGTATGTGAATGTGGGTTGCGTGTCGGATTCGCTCTCGGGACGACCGCCGTTGGAGGGGCGTCGCGGGGTGTATCTGATCGAAATGAAGCTGAAGGACACCAAGGAGGAACTGCTGCGGATCGTGCGGCTGCAGAAGTGGAGCGTGGGAGAGCGGTTGGATCGCGGAGTCGAGTTGTTGCAAGCCCTTTTGGAGACCGAGGAGTACGTGGAATACATCCTGGACCGGCGGCTGGCCTGCCGCCAATTGGGGATGAACCTGGCCACACGAGTGGCCAGCCGCCGGATGAATGAGGTCTATCGCGGAGCGCAGCAGGACTATCACGGCACGCCGATCTGGACCCCGTACTATGAGCGGGAATACATCCATGGGATAGCCACGGACAAGATCCCCGGGACCCGTTTCGAAGATCCGACGTTTGCCGGGCGTTTCGCCCAATTGTTAGGGAAAGCTGCCGCGCCGAATCTGATCGTGGGGCGGTGCTTGGATGAGGATCAGGTGACGTTTGACGACGGGGATGAGATCCTGGTTGTCGATGAACAGGGACTGCCGACCGAGATCATCGTGGCCGACTTCACGGGCGCTTTCGCCAACTATCTTTCCGACCTGCCCTCCTTGGCCGCTCGCCATGTCCAACCGCTGCTCAAGCGGCGGGAGCATATCGGGGATTTCGAGGCTTTTGCCGAGGCTTACATCCGGGCGTTGGCGGGTCGCTATGAGCAGATCCGCGACGAATACCGGCGGCGGCGAAACGCGTTCGATAGCCTGTTCCGGAATAAGCCGATCGACAACCGCGGGAGTTTGGCCTACCGCTGGAAACGGGTGCTCGAGCGGCTGGACAAAACCAAGCCGGAGCAGATCGAGCAGGCGATTCGCGAGCGTCTGGGCATGCCCGCGCCCAGCAACCCGTCGCCCAGCACCCGCCAAGACTGACGCGACGGGGCTCGAGGGGAACCACCCGGGAAGAAGTGTACCGCGCACGGCTTGGTTTGTCCCTTTGTAGGGCGGAATTCATTCCGCTCCTGCAAAACGGATTGAAATCCGCTCTACGACCAATCCTGAACACGCAGGTCGGGAATCAGTCAGGGCTCAGGAACCACAACGCACCAAGCACGAAGTTTTTCGTTCTACCGCGCGCGGTATACCAACCGGTTGGCCCACCCCGCAGGGACGCGGCCGGCCGGGGACGCATGTCCCCCGCCCGCCGCCAAGCGGCGTTCAAGAGGACCCCAATCGCGTTACCGCCTCGGCGGAGACCAGCTGGACGAATTGCTCCTCGGTCAATAAACCCGCGTCCAGCACCGTTTGCTTGACCGATTTCCCCTCCCGCGCCGCCGTCTGGGCCACGTCCTCCGCCACCTTGTAACCCAAACGACCGACCAGCGCCGTGACGATCGCGGTCCCGGTTTCCACCGCCTCGCGACAGCGGTATCGGTCCGCCTGGATGCCCGTGATACAATGCTCAGCAAAGATGCGGCACGCGTTCTGAGCCAGGGTCACGCTTTCGAGCAGGTGATCGGCTATCAGCGGCAGGAACGGATTCAATTCCAGCACACCCAGCCCGGCGGCTTGCGAGATCGCGTGATCATGGGCCGCAATCGCCACCGCCGCCTGGCCCACCGCCTCGGCAATCACCGGATTCACCTTGCCCGGCATGATCGACGAGCCGGATTGGCGTGGCGGCAAGCGAAGCTCGCCAAAACCGCTGTGCGGACCCGCGGACAGCAGCCGCAGATCATTGCTGATCTTCAGCAGATTGGTACCCAGCGCCCGGATCATCCCGGAAACCTCCACAAACACGTCTGCGTTCTGGGTGGCATCCAGCAAGTTCTCGGCACGGGCCAGCCCCAACCCCGTTAGCTGCTGTAAAAAATCGACCACACGGAAAATGTAGTGACGCGGAGCACCGATTCCGGTGCCGATCGCGGTTCCTCCCAAATTGACAATTCGCAACCGCTCCTCGCACTTGTAAATTCGCCAGCGGTCGCGAGCAAAGGCCTCGGCGTAGGCCCCCATGCTGCGGCCCAAGGTGGTGGGCACGGCATCCTGCAGCTCCGTGCGACCAATCTTGACCACGTCCGCCAATTCACGCTCCTGAACCTGAAAGGCGTCGATCAACCGCGTGACCGCCCGCTCCAGCACTCGCAGCTGCCCAATGGCGGCCACGCGCAAGGCCGTCGGGAACGTGTCGTTGGTCGACTGATGCCGGTTCACATCCTCGATCGGGTGAAGGTACTCGTAGTCGCCCAAGGGACGCCCCAAGCGTTGGAGTGCTCGATTGGCGATGACCTCGTTCACATTCATGTTCGTCGACGTGCCCGCACCGCCTTGCAACGCATCGACCCGCACATGTCGGTCCAGACGGCCCTCCGCCAATTCACGGCAAGCGGCCTGCAGGGCCTGATACCGCTCCGCGTCCCAACCCTCCAGCTCCTGATTGGCCATCAGGCAGGCAAGTTTCACCCCACCATAGGCATGCACCAAATGCCGGTTCACCGGACGGCCTGCCAGAGGGAAATTTTCCAGCGCGCGTTGGGTGTGGATGCCGTACAACGCATCCGCGGGCACCGCCAACGACCCCAATAGATCACGCTCGATGCGGCAGCCCGGAGCCGATTCTTCCAGAGCTTCCATGAAAGCAATCACTCATGTAAAAAAACAGCTGGAAACCGAGCACCGTTTCAAGTCGGGGCCCGGCCGCTGGCGCTGGCCGACCGGGACCGCCGGGCATCCACAAACGACTTGACACACCCACCCAACAGCACACCGCTCAACAGCACGGTCATCCCCAGCGAAACCAGCGTCATCCCACCGACCTGGCCACCGGAAAACAGCACGCTCACCAACCGCAGCAACGGCAGCACGACGCCCAGCAACGCCAGAAGCGAAACCACGTGCAGGGCGTGCTTGCGAGACGTGGGCCGCAGCGCCAGTGCGCCGAGCAACAGGATGGGTATCCCCAAGAACGAGGGAATCAGCGCGGTGGGACTGGGCCACTGACCTTGCCCCAGACGAAAACCGCCGAACACGGTCAGTCCCAGCAGCACCAGCAAGCCGCCCATAAGCATGGCTATCTTGGGCATGTGTCGTCCTCTTGATTCAGGGTGTGCAATTACTGCGGTCGTTGCTTCAGCGAGATTTTCCCAACGGAAGGATGTACAGGGGCTGTTCGCCCGTTTCCAACTGGAGCACTCGGCCGAGTTCGGCGTCGCGAAAGGCGCCGATGACGACCAGGTCGATGCCCAGGGCGGTGGCCTGCAGGGACACATTCTGGGCCACGTGGCCCGCTTCCATGTACATGAAACGCGGAGCTCGCTCGCCGTAACGCGCCTCCGTGCGGGCCAGCCTGCCGGAAACCAGCATGAGCACGGGCGCCTGAAGGATGGCGTTCTGTTCCAGCGCCACCGCATACACCTCGCGCCGTCGGTCGCCCGTCATGCGGCGAACCAAGGCATGGTTTTCGACTTGGTAGCGATAGATCCCGTCTTCTACAACGTCGGAGCCGGTGATCAAGAAATCGATTTCGATCGGATAGGTAGCCCCTGCGGAGGGTGCGGCGCGGTATCCTTGCGCGGGATCGGTCACACCTTGGGCGGCCCAGGCCAACTGGGAGATCTCGGTTAATGCCAGGGTATCAGGCCCGAATTCGCGTACCGACCGCCGCTGGCGAATCGCCTGTTCAACCGAGATTTCCCCCTGAATAGCAGGTTCGGCTAAGGCGATTTCCTGATCACCACGAACCTGGACCGCACAACCGAGTGTGACAAAGAAAACCAAAGAGCAAGCCCATCCCGTCAAGCGTTTCTGCATGGTGTGTCTCCCGAGTCAAGAGGTGGGGTAGCGCCCGCGTCTTCCCAGTTGGAAAAACGTGGGTTCGCGACGCTTGGCCGCACTCGGGTTTCGCCGAGTGGCGGCGGTGCGAGCGTTTCTGGTTGAATTGAGGTCAGCGTTCAGTGTATCGGTTGGGCGGTGTGTTTGCCAACGGCCATATACACCGTAGCCTAGGCATTCAACCCAATGCCCCCGGCTTGCCGGGCGATTGTTACGCTCCAAGCTACATCCCTCAGTCACCCCAACCAATCGAATGCCCCCGGCTTGCCCGGGCGATGTTTACGCTCCGTGCTAATGCGTGAATCCTCCCCCGGGCAAGCCGGGGGCATCCGGGAGAATCGAGTTATGTAACGTCAATTCTGACCTGCGGCACTCGTGCCGCAAATCACAATTCATAGGCCACCAAGGCCGGAATCTGCCTTGCTGCGCGTCCCCGTAGGTTGGGCATTCCTGCCCGACGGACGTAGGATCATCGACAAGAACGTCGCACGGATTACGAATCCCTCACTGCGGATCCACCATGGG
>SLMF01000436.1 GCA_007133715.1 Planctomycetaceae bacterium | reverse complement strand
GCCGCGCCGTCTTTTCGGCCGAGGCCAGCACGGCCCGCTGGTCCCAGGGGGACAGGCAGCGCAGATCGAGCACTTCTGACTCGACCCCCGCTTTCTCCAAGGCATCGGAAATCCTGCCGCAAAGGGGTACAGTATTCCCCCATCCGACAAGAGTCAGATCGCGCCCCGCGCGGACCGTCCGTGCGGTACCGATGGGCACGAATTGCCGGTCGACGTCGCCCGAGGTGGTCGTTTCGAGATTGTTCAGCAGGCTCTTAGGATACAGCAGCACGGTGGGGCGTTCGGAGGCGAAGGCCGCGTTCAACAAGCCGGCCGCGTCGGTGGCGGTCGAGGGCATGAACACATCCAGCCCCGGAAGATGGGCCAGTGCTGCTTCCTGAGTTTGGGCGTGGTAGGGCCCCAGTCCCGGACGGTAGCCACCGCAGGCTGCCAGCACGATCACCGGCGCCTGAAATTGGCCCCCCGTCCGCCAGAACAGCATGGCCAGTTCCGTGGCCAATTGGTTGTAGGCCAAGGGCAGGAAATCGGCGAATTGGAGGAAGGCGACCGGCCGCTGGCCCGCCAAGGCCCGTCCGATGGCCGTGCCGATGATCGTCGATTCGGACAAAGCCGTGTTCATCACCCGGCCGGGAAACTCGGTGCTCAAGCCCCGTGTTACGCCGAACACGTCCCCCTTGGGATCCTCGATGTCCTCGCCAAATAGCACGACCCGTTCGTCGCGAGCCAGCCGATCCCGCAACACGGCTCGCAAGGCATCTCGCATGATCAGCTGGACCCCGCCCTCGCTACCCCTCCGTTCGCGGGACGAGTGGGTCAGTTCGACCTGCAAGGGCCGCTTGGCGTCCAGTTCCGCCTCCGGCTCGGACCCCAACGCGGATTCCTCTTCCGCCGCCGCTAAATCGGCCTCCACCGCTTGATCCCACTGCGACAGCTCCTCTTCCGACGTCCCCTGTTCCAACAACCACGTGCGGAAGCGGTTCAGCGGATCCCCCGTTTGCCGACCACGTGCGATCTCCTCGGGATCACGATAGATCGTCTGATCATCCGCATTGGTGTGACTGGACAAACGTTCGACGTCCAGCACGATCACGGCGGGTCGGCGATCCCGCCGCATCCGAGCTACCGTCTCTCCGAAAGCGTGATAAGCCTGGACCGGATCGCGACCGTTGACGTAGCGGATCGGCATCCCCAAAAAACGGTCGCTCGGCCCGTCCGGCAAGGAGAAGAACGTCCGGCCCTCGGTCGTGGTGGAAATCGCATAGCGATTATTGTGGACCACAAACAAGACGGGCAAGCGATTGCGAACCGCCTCGCCGCAGCCTTCCAGAAACTCACCCTGTTGACTGGTCCCATCGCCGATACCGCAGTAGACGAGGGGTTCTCCGGGTTCATCCCGTACGGCCGCCGCCACGCCGGCGGCTTGCAACGCGCTGTTGCCTACGGGCGTGACCATCGGCAGCACGTGCAGGTCCGGGTCGCTGCAAAACCCGCTCATCTGGCGGCCACGCGAACTGGAGGCATCTTTGCAGTACAGGTTGTCGAAAAAAGCGCGCGGGGCGATCCCCCGCGCCAGCAGCAAGGCCCGATCACGGTAGTGAGCATGGAGCCAATCGTCGGGTGTCAAGTGCAGGGCCAGGGCCGCTGTCACTTCGTGACCGCTGGCCGACACAAAAAAGAAGGCCTCGCCGCGGTTCGTGATCTCGTGTTCCAGCTCGTCAATCCGCCGCGACGTACGCATCGCGCAGTAAAGGGCTCGTCGATGTTGTCGATCCATGATTAGGGTCCCACCGGGGTTGGCGGCACGCTGACTCGCCGCCATGACCGGAAATACTCGAAATGGGGGAGTCAGAGGCCATTCCTCGCATCTCGTGGGGTGCCTCCTGCAACCGCCAGGCGATGCCACCATCATATCGGCTTCCGTGTTCCAAGGAAAGACAGACCGCCCACCCCCCCGTTCATCGATAGTCGGCGGATGCTCATCGGTACCGATTCCATCGGAGTTATCGTCCTGGAACAATGGATTCGAACAGACGGATCATGGGGATCGTACGGTTTTTTCGGGTTCTTACTGCTCGACCGAAACAATCGAACCCAAAACCAAGCCAAGCTATGTAAAGGGTGCTGCCTTCAGGACGATCATAAGCTGCATAGCTTAGGAAGACCACAGAACTTGGTTGGAGTGTCTGCAACACGAGAACAGCTTGGAAAATGCCGAAAAAACGGAACTTTTTCCGCACGATATCGTCCATAACTTCTAAGCCGGGTGGCCTACCGTGCGCCAATCTTCCGCCTTTCAAGCTATGACACGATCGGTTCCCGGAACCGCCGAGCTGTTCCCCTCGTTTGGCCGTTAGCGATCAGGAAGCGTTACCATGAGTCTCACACGCCGCAGTTTTTTTGGACGTTCGCGCCGTCAGTCGAAGCGGCGCAACTCGATGAACCGTTCCCGCCCCCGTCTCGCTCATCTCGAGCGACTGGAAGATCGCGTGCTGCTGGCAGCCGATGTGAATCTGTTGCACGCGGTCGAAAACCCCTGGCACAACCGTCTGGTTCCCGGCGACGTGGATGGCGACTTTCGGGTCACCCCCCTGGATGCCCTGATGGTGATCAATTCCTTGAATCGCGAGGGATCGCGGAAACTGGACACCCTCCTGTTCTCCGGAAACTCAGCCGGGGAAGGGGAAGCGACCTCGGTCGCCGCCTCCCCCATCCAGATGTTGGATGTGAACAACGATGGGTACCTCTCACCCATCGACGCCCTGCAGATCATCAATCTGCTGAACCAGGGCGAAGGCGAGGGCCAGGAGAAACTGGTACGGGCCGAGGCGGTCGTGACCGAATTCCTACGGCCAGACACGATGGGAGACGAACCGGTTAACCGGCCGGTAATCGGAACCGCCAACCCGGGCGATACGTTCCTGGTCAATGTCCACGTGGCCGACATTCGCGTGGATGACGGCGTCCCGGGCGACACGGACGAATTCGGGATCTACGCGGCCTACTTTGATTTCCATTTCGACCCCGTCGCGTTCACGGTCCCCCCGGGACCGGGGTTCAACGAGACGCGCACCTACGATTTCCCGATCCTGTTCGTCAATCCGAACCACCCCACCACGTACGGAAGCGTGGCACAGGGGAACCGGGTCACCACCGACTTGTTCAATTTCCCCAACGGCCCGAAGGGAACGCTGGATCAGGCAGCAGGGCGGATTTACGAGGCGGGCGGCTTTTACGGGCGACTGGCACCCCTGGGGCGGGAGATCCTCGATCGTGCCAACGTGCCCCAGAATCAGCGCCCGATCTTCCTGAATCCGCATGTGTTCGATGTGCCCTTTACGGTCGAGTCGCTGTACGCGATGGATGACACCGCCGACGTCGATGCGGGCAGCTCGGTCCAAATCGATGTGCTGGCCAATGACGGCCTGATCCACGGCGATTATACGTTCGACCTGACCGGCGCTTCGGGCGTGGGCAACGAGATCCTGACCTTCGGCGATAATGCCACGGAAACCGGAGATGCGGGCCGCGGCTCCGTCGTCCCCGAAGCCAATATCGATTTCGTCCCGGGTACCATCAATATCCCCCAAGGCGATCGCGAGCTGACCTACGTCGGCTTGGTCTCGGGACCCTCCAACGGGAATGTCAGCCCGGCCCATGGCGAGGCCAACGGCCAGCTCATCTATACCCCCAACCCCGGTTTTTCCGGCACCGATTCCTTCGTCTACCGGGTCTCGGACGGCACGAATGGTACCAAGGACGCGACGGTCACCGTCACGGTGAATCCGCTGAACGCACCACCCGAAATCACCGCTCCCGAATCGGTCGCCTTCGACGAAGACACCGTGTTGAACTTTACCGGAGACAACAGCGTCACCATCACGGACGCCGAAGAGGATCCCCTGGATGTGATCCTGGTGGCCACCTCGCCGATCACGGTGGCCGACGGCAGCGGTGTGACGTTTACCGACGACGATGGCAGCGACGGGACGTTGGAATTCAGTGGCACGCCGGCAGAGGTCCAGGCGGCGTTGGCCGGTTTGACCTATACCCCGGCCCCGAATTTTTATGGCAGCGGCCAACTGGTAATCACGGCCACGGACAATATCAACGATCCGGTCAATCACACGATCGATCTGACGGTTCGGCCGATCAACGATCCGCCGTCGCTGGACGGTGTGCCCGACGCGTTGCAGACCCTGCAGATCGACCAACTGCCCTGGATCCTCGACACGATCAGGGTGTCGGACGAGCTGGACGCCCAATTCGCTCCGGAAGGCGATGTGGTCAACCGGCTGACGTTGCAGGTCAGCGGCGGCACGTTGACCGTCCAGGAGCATGCCCAAGTGGACGTCACGGGCAGTGGCACGGATAACGTGACGATCGAGGGCATGACGCAGGAAATCAATCTGCTGCTGGAACAGGGCGTCGCCTTCGACGGCCCGGTGGGCGAGGTGACGTTTACCGCGACCCTGAATGACCTGGGGAATGTGGATTGGCGTGGCGAAGAGGCGGCCTTGGAGATCGAAAAATCCTTCGTGATCCTGGTCGTCCCGCCGACCCGACCCTTTGCCGCCAACGACTCCTTCACCGTGCATGAGGACAGCGGGGCGACCGAATTCGATGTCCTCCAGAACGACTATAACTACGATAGCCAGCAGGGTGGCGAGAACCTGCAGATTGTCGCTATCTCCCAGCCGGCCAATGGTACGGTGGTGATCGTCCCGGAAGGCACCGCGGTGGTCTATACGCCGGACGATGATTACTTCGGCACCGACACATTCACCTACACGATCATCGATACCGAAAACCTGGAAGCCGAGTCGAGCACGGCGACGGTGACGGTGAACGTGCTGGCGGTGAACGATCCGCCCAGTTTCACAGCGGCCGATCCGGAGGAAGTGCTCGAAGATGCCGGCTTGCAGGAGATCGAAGGTTGGGTGACGGAGTTCATTCCCGGCCCGCCCAACGAGTCGTACCAGGAGGTGCTGGAATACATCGTCAGCGACATCACCAACCCCGACTTGTTTGTGGTGGAGCCCCAGGTGTCGACGGACGGCACGCTGATCTTCCAGTCGGCCCCGGACGCTTTCGGCAGCTCGGAATTCACGGTGGTCGTGCGGGATGACGGGGGTACGGAGCGTGGAGGGATCGACACGTCGGATCCCCAGACCTTTACGATCACGGTGCTGGCGGTGAACGATCCGCCCACGTTCACGGCGAGCGATCCGCCGGTGATCCACGAGGATGCGGGTCCGCAGGTGATCGAGAACTGGGCCACCGATTTCGTGCCCGGGCCCCCGAACGAATCGGACCAGGAACTGGTGGGTTATCACGTCATCGAGGTGACGAACGAGGCTTTGTTCGCCGAACTGCCCGAGGTGGATTTGGACGGGACGCTGACTTATACGGCGGCGGCCGATGCGTTTGGAACGGCGACGTTCACGGTAGTGGCCCAGGACGACGGTGGCACGGAGCATGGCGGCCGCGACACGTCGGACCCCCAGACGTTCACGATCGAGATCCTTCCGGTGAACGATCCGCCCTCGTTCGTCGCGGAGGATCCCCCAACGGTGCTCGAAGATGCCGGGCGGCAAGTGATCGAAGGTTGGGTTACCGAGTTCATTCCCGGCCCGCCCAACGAGTCGTACCAGGAGGTGCTGGCCTACCACGTGACGGAGGTCAGCAACGAGGCGCTGTTTGCCGAACTGCCCAGCGTGTCGACGGCAGGTACCTTGACCTACGAATCGGCTCCCGATGCCTGGGGCACCTCGACCTTTACGGTCGTGGTCCAAGATGATGGTGGAACGGACCGGGGCGGTCAAGACACGTCCGAGCCCCAGACCTTTACGATCACCGTGCTGGCGGTGAACGATCCGCCCGTCAATCGCTTGAATGGCGCACCGATCGGCCCGGACGCCCGGTTGTTCACGAACAACGACTTCGACCTGGCTTTTACGGCTGCCAATCAGGCTCGCTTGACCGTCACCGATGTGGATGACGACGGCAGCGAGACGTTCTCGGTTCAACTTTCGGTGACCCACGGGGAACTGCTGTTCGGTCTGGAAGACGAGCCGGCCGCGTCGAAAGAGATCAGTGCCCGCAGTTTGGCCGCGGTCAATGAGAAGCTGGGGGCGTTGATCTTCCGACCCGCTGACGGCTTCATCGGAGAGGTCGTGCTGACGATCGCCTCGAATGACGGCGGTACGTTCGGCCAGGGCCCGGAAGAAGGTTGGACGACGGAGGACACGTTGGTGATTTCGGTGGCACCGCTCAATCGGCCGCCGATCGCCGCCGACGACGAGATCGAAATGGACGAAGGCGGTGTGGCCGTATTCAGTGTCTTTGACGACAACGGCCACGGCCCGGATTCGGCAGGACCCAACGAGGATGATTTCCAGAGCATCCACGTGATCAGCTTCGATACCACGGATACGATGGGAACGGTGGAGCTGCTGGATGACGAAACGGGCGAATTCCGCTATACCCCGCCCGATCCGTATTGGAACGGCGTCACGTCCTTTACCTATACGATCCAGGACGATGGCCAGTCGCTGATCGACGGCGAACTCGTGGACGACTTCAAAACCGATTCGGCTACCGTGACCATCACGGTGTGGGAAGTCAACAATCCGCCGATCGCCGAAGACGATCTGGTGCTGATCGACCCGCAGCCCGCCGAGGGGCAGGAGTTTGTGTTCCTGGCTTCCGAGCTGTTGGCCAACGATCTGCCCGGCCCGCCCAACGAGAGCCATCAGACGCTGAGGATCGTCAACGTTAGCAGCTCGGCCCTGGGCGCCACCGTCACCCTGGTCCCCGGGGACACGGGCGACCCCGGAGATGATCAGATCATCTACACCGTCCCGGCCGGCTTTGAACATGTCGATACCTTCGAATACACGGTCCAGGACGATGGGACCACGCGGGGCGAGCTGGATCCGCAAACCGATACGGCTACCGTGACCGTCCGCGATGTGGTGCTCAGCACCCTGTCGGGCTATGTCTACGTTGACCCAACCAACGGGGGTCAGCCGACTTCGCAACGGCTCGGCGGCGTGCTGATCCAGCTGACCGGTACCGACCTGATGGGCAACTCGGTGTACCAGGAAACGCGGACAGCCGAGGACGGTTCGTACGCCTTTACCGATGTTATGCCCAGTAGGGAAGGCACCGAATACTGGATTACCCAACAGCAACCCGTCGGCTGGCTGGACGGCTACGTCTCGCCGGGCAACCACGGCGCGGAGGCGCGGGCTGAGAACGTGATCGGGATCTACTTGCCGCTGATCGGGTTGGATAGCGCCAATCCGGACCAGAGCGAGAGCCGTCACAACAACTTCGCCGAATTTGGCGTCAGCGCGCAATACGGCTTGATTACGCTCCGTGACCTGCTGTATTCCGGGAACGATAACAACGCGACCGGATGGATCTTTGCCACCGATGCCGACAACCAATTGCAGTGGTACATGAACCTGGGCGGTTGGGAAGGCTACACGCCGGGCGTGGCATCCGCGAGCGACTCGGGCGTCTACACGGTGGACATGTCGGGCGATTCCTTCGCGGTTACCAACCGGCATCGCGGCGAGGTGGAACAGCTGCAAGTGAATTCGCTGGCCCGGTTCCGCCAGTCGACGCAGGAGGAAAGCGGCAACACGCTCACGCATCTGATCGGCAGCCCGCATCATTTCGACCTGCTCAACGGCGTGGAAGACCCGCTGGATGACAGCGATCTGGACCTGCTGGCCTTGGGCGAGGGCGAAGCCGACTACTCGGCAGCCGTCGATGCGGTGTTTGCGGATCTGCTCTAAAGCAACACGCAGGAAATAATCCACCGCGTTCGGCGAGGGTCTCCGACCCCGCCACCGCGTTCGGTGAGGGTCTCCGACCCCGCCACCGCGTTCGGCGAGGGTCTCCGACCCCGCCACCGCGTTCGGCGAGGGTCTCCGACGATAATGGAGACCTTCGGTCGGTGCGGTGGCACGGTCAGAGACCGGCCACAGCGCTGCTGGAAAGGGCGGCGCGGGCTCAAAACAAGCGGCTGCGATCCGGCTCGAATCCCAGTTGCCGGACGCGGCCCACATCCTGGGCCGCTTGCTCCGGCTCGCCCAACTGCTCGTAAATCAGGGCCCGATGATAACGCAGCACCGCCACGCTGTGCGCGTGCTGCCGAACCCGCTGTTCATGCTCCCGGCGGTCGGCATAATCCCGCCGCTGCTTCAACTCGGCATGCTGGTTCTCGATGGTCTGCACCGCTTGATTGAGATCCTCGCGAGCTGCTTCCAAATCGCCGCCAAGGAACCGAAGATAGCCCCGCGTATCCAACATTGCCGGATCGGGGCCGAAAATCGCTAACGCCCGCTCGATATCCTCCAACGCCTGCTCCAAGTCTCGCTTGCCTAACGCCCGCGCGTAGGCCAAGCCGTTCCAGGCGATCGCTCGATGCCGAGAACTGTGGTTCGAAAATAACTCCACCACCCGCTCCCAGTCGGCGATCGACTGGTCATGCCGCCCCAGATACTGCCAAGCCACGCTGCGTTGCATGTAATTCAAGGCCTCGCCCGGTGACAAGGCGATCGCCCGCGTATAGTCTTCCAAGGCCTGTTCATACCGGCCCGCATCGACCAGCCAATCGGCCCGCTGCCGGTAGAGCCAGTCGGATTGGCGATCCCATTCCAACGCGCGATTCAGATAGGTCAGGGCCTCTTCCGGATCGCCAGCCAACTGCTGCTCGAGCGCCTTGGCCGTGTACCAGCGGGCGCGTTCCCGCGGAGCCCACATCCACAGCACGGGCCCCAGGACGAGCAGGATCAAGATCAGCCGAACCCCCCGCGCAGACCCCGAAGGAGGCACCCCCCGACCTGGTTCCCGCTGCACGGGTGGCTCGACCAGTGAGGCCCGAATCACGTTCCGGTCGCCAGGGGAGCGACCGTTCTCCCTGTCCTCTGCCATAACAATCCGCTCGGTTCCTTGAATTCATAAAGCTGCTGCCCGCTGCAGTCATTGTCGAAGGATTGCCCCGTTTTTCAAGCGGGCGAAGTTCGGTTGAACGCGGACTTGGGGATGGCAGCAGTGTGCGGTGTTACAGGTTCGAGACGGTCCGTGGCACGCCACCGGGGTGCACATGGGTCATCGGTCACTGCTCGGCGAGGGTCTCACTGCTCGGCGAGGGTCTCCCGACCCCGCCGAAACGGTCTCACTGGTCAGCGAGGGTCTCCCGACCCCTCTCACTGCTCGGCGAGGGTCTCCCGACCCCGCCGAAACGGTCTCACTGGTCGGCGAGGGTCTCCCGACCCCGCCGAAACGGCCGACCGAAGGTCT
>SLMF01000401.1 GCA_007133715.1 Planctomycetaceae bacterium | reverse complement strand
ACTCGTACTCGTACTCGTACGCGATTTCCTCCCGTTGGCCAACGACCATCCACACCGTAGCCTGGGGCAACGCCCCAGGGGGGCTACAATGGTCCTTTCAACAACCGTCAGCCATCACCCACAGACACCTATTATGGGGAAGAAACGGTGATATCAAAGCGGCCACCGGACACAGGTACCGTAACGGTGATTTCTGACGTATCGGGACGGGTCAGTTTTTCGTCGATCTGTGAAGCCATGCCGCTCGGCGCCATCGGATCCTCGACCGCCGCACCCTCGATATAAACTTGGTAGGTACCTGCCGGCAAGCCATCGCTCGCCGCCTCCGAACCAACGACAAAAGAACCATCCGGTTGGATGATGCCTCGCGCGAGATAACCTTCCCGCAGAAAACAGACCGTGCCCATCTCCAGCGGGCTGCCGTCTTCAAACGTGACGCGGCCCCGCAGTTGCTCCTGCGAACCGCAGCCCGAGAGGAGGATGGAACCGAGGCATAAACACCAAGCTGTTGCCAATCTCATACGTTCCCTTTCGCCATCAAGACGTCCTAATCCAAAGAAACGGGATTCCCGTCGCTGACGTTCCCCAAGCGGGAAAAAAGGAAGTTGGGGCCATCGCCGGTCGGAATCGTGACCGCGATCGACCGAACCGAACCATCGCCGATTAAAAAGTTGCAGACCCCCGGGTGATTGCTCCCCCAATGTACGCCCGTTTCCGCAAACGAGGGCACCTCGGAGGCGCTGCGGGCAATGCCCGCATTGAACGAACGCGCCGTCGGGATCGTACCCCAATCTCCCGTCGCGATGATCGAGCAGTCCGACTGCCGCGCGCGATCATCCACACTGCTTCCGGGCGAAGCGGGACACACGTTGATGTGGTCCTGATGGATCTGCTTTTCGCCCACGACAATCTGGTTGCTCATTCCATCCCGCCACCAAGCAAACGTGTCGCGTGGCCGCCAACTCTGGGGCCCCGTCCCCGTCCAGCGTGCGGAGCGAAGAGGCCCTCTCTGGAGCGAAACCTCACCCTCATACGGCTCATAATTGTTCAACCAAAGAGCCCAGTGCCGCCGCTCTCGGCCCTGCACCATCGCGTAATCCCCACGGGGACCATGGATCCCACCTTGAACCGTGGCCTCCCCGTCGCCCATCACATCGCCCCGACTCCGCCGCGACGGACAGAAGTAGGTCGAAATAGAAAACGAGTTCCGCTCTTCACGACTCAACGTGTTCCAGAAAATCGGATTCGTAACCGGTTCGGCGAAACCGTCCGTTGTCGAGTGGACCAAATCATAGTTCGCTTCCTGTTCCAGATACGGCAAAATCAGGATCCAAAAGGACGCCCGGGGCTCGTGCCGACCCGTGCTTGTCCGATCGTAGCCGACGGTCGAGGGCGGCAAACCATTGCGGGCGTCCGCAAAATTGTGAATCGCCAACCCAATCTGCTTCAGATGATTGACGCATTGTGATCGCCGAGCAGCCTCACGAGCAGCTTGAATCGCGGGCAGCAACAACGCCACCAATATGCCGATGATCGCAATCACCACCAGTAACTCGACCAGCGTAAACCCCCGCCGTTCACGCCAACTCGAACCGTCCCCCCAAGAAGTTGTTCCCGCCATCGCCTTTCCCCCTATGTGACCATCAAATGTACAATGAACCAATGAATTAAACCCGGCGAAGACAGGCGGGTTCCGCAAGAAATAAAGGGGCAGGACGGGCGTGTTCCGTGTGTGCGAGTCAAGGCCAATTGGTTTGATCCCCCTTTTGTTCCTTCATGCAACTACGCCCGCACGCTCCTTGTAGCTCCTCGGCACCCGCTCACCGCGGACAGCTTTCTCCGCTCATGGCGGTACGCTCTGACAGTTACACAGTTCAGGGCTCGAAACGCAGCGACTCCAAATGCACTCGGGCACCCGCGCCCATCACAGGGTCGAAACGCACTCCGGTGATCACGCCACGCCACCGCCGCGATTGACTCAGGTCGATCCGGTACTCGCGGACAATTCCGTCACCCGCGACGGGAAAGTGGACACTGTTGGCTTCGCTGACCGGCGTGACCGCGGTGGCCCAGAACAGTTGGGCCACCTCGGCTCGCGAACTGCTCATCCGCACGACCAGTTGCCGGTAACGGTTGGCCGGCAAGCGGACGCCCGGCCCGATCAGGATCGGATCCTCGCCCACCGCGTCGCCCCGCATGCCCTCGGGCGTGGCTTGCACTCGGAAGGCGCCGTTCGGCGTCCAGCCTTGCATTCCCGAATCGCTCGAGAATCGCCAAGCGGTTCGCAGCGGGAGCGGCTCCAGATCGTAAGGGCCTCGCCCCACATCGGCCGGTACCAGCGAGGGCGGCCAGTCTCCAGGCGGGCAAAACGCGCGCCGCAATGCCTCCAAATTCCGAAATCCGAAGGCGGCACAAGGTTCAATATAACTTCCCTCGCCCCACTCGTTCCAGGGACCCACCGCCACTATCGACTTGTCGTTCTCGCGGGCATACTCGGCCGCCAACCGGCAAAGTTCCCCAAATAGCTCCGGTGTCCGGCCGTGAATCACACGGGCTTGAAGACCATGCCATGGCTCGGACGCCCAGCCGGTATCGATGATCGGAATCGAATGTAAGCCCGACGCCCGCTGATCCGCCAAACGCCAGGTTTCCAGCCCCGTCTCGACCACCTCCGAAAACGAAAACTGCCGACCCTCCGCACGCTCGGCAGCTCGGTAAAAACCATGATAAGACGTGAACGCCCGGTAGCCCTCCGCCCGCAACTGCTGGCACTGAGCTGCCGATTCGTGCGAACTGAGCGCGATAAAGTAAATGCCCTCGTAGCCGGCCTGCTGAGCCATCTCCTGCGACATCGCGTACAGCTCCGCCGCCGATTCGCTGCCGCCTACATCCTGGCGGATATTGGCCGGCGCCCAAATGAATACGGCCGGACGCCCCTCAATCCGATAATACTCCTCCATCGGAAAATAATGGTCCAGCCAATACTGCGTCACTTGCCGCCAATCCTCTTTCGAGTGCGAGCCGGCCGCATTGTGATTGGCCCACATCAGAGCCCACTGTAAATGGTGGCGGTAACGAGCCCGGTCGTAGGCCTGATGAAGCCAGTGTTCCAGCTGCCGGTTGCCGCGGTCCCAGTACCAGTCCACCATGAAGAACCGCACCCCGTGCTCGACCGCCCATTTGATCTGCCAATCGGCACACTCGGGATCCGCTTCATCGTACCAACCGAGTACCGGTTTGCGGTCGGGGAAATCGAGAATCGGTCGCCAGCGAGACCAGCTGTCCCAGCCCGGAAAGTAATAGACGCCCAAATCAATGTCCGAACGCACCGGATGCGGCTCGGGAACGTAGTCGGTCGCCGAAACCGCGGGCAACGGCGTCACCGGTACCGCGACCGCATCCCCCATCGGAGGTAACCGCTCCCCAGTCAATTCGTCCTCCGCACGCAACTCCAGGCTCAGACGTACCTCGCCCGGTTCCGCTGACCGCACCTGCCAGTGGACCGACGCCGGAAATAAACGTTCGAGTTCGCCAACCTGCTGCGAAGCGTCGTTCAATACCTCGACGCCGTCCGGCACGGCCAGACTGACCGTCACCGACCGGGCAGACCGCCCACCTTGATTGCTCAACAGTGCCCTTACTGCAAAAGGCCGACCGGCCCGGACGACCCCTTCGGTGCTGCCAAAAAAATCGATATGCACTTCGGGCGGACCCATCGGCTCGCCGGACAGCACCACCGATTCCATCCGCACCGCGGCACCCGCTTGATCGCTGGCCTGGATCCCCAGCAAGACCAGCGAGTCTTCCCAGCGGGGCAGGGACGCCACGTCCAAATAATAGGTATGCATCCGACCGTCAGCACGAAGCGGGAATTCCAGCACATCGCGGCCGACTTGATCACCATACCCGAAAAATACGCGCCCCCGCTTACCCGCTTCGACCGCCATCCGGATCGCCAGAAACTCGTACTCCTCCGCGGGGATTTCCAACGCGGGGCTGATCAGCCATGCCTCGTGACCACCCGCTTGGTAGCCTAAACCCGCCGCATCCGCCACCGGCGCAGCTTGCGATTGCCAACCCGTCCAGCCATAACCGCCACGGCGGAAATCCCAGGAACTGGCCGACGTTTCCGGTTGCGGCGAATCGAGGATCCGAATGTGCGCGATCTCGAAACAATCCACGCTCGGCGGGTCAAACCGCAGACGGATGATCCGGCCCGCCGACTGCCAAAAAGGCGGAATCCGGTAATCTCGATATGCGTCGCCGCCAGCCACCGGAAACGATGCCGTCTTCTCCTGCGCGAAACCGCCGTAAGGCCCCTCCAAGGTCTCCGTCCAAAACAGCTCGGCACGACCCCCCTGAGACGCACGCAAACGCACTTCAACCCATTGCGTGGCTCGAGCCGGTATGTCAAAGACCGGACCCACCAAACTGGGATCCCTGTCCGTCGCGCGACCCCGCAAGCCGCCCACGCCAACCGATACGTCCGCCACATGCCGACCCGGTGACCAACCCAGCAATTCACCCGCCAAATCAAATCGCCACTCGATCAACACGTCCGACTCCGCACCGGCAACCTGCTCCGAAAAGCATCCCCCCGGTAGTGCAGCCATTACCGCCAATATCGCGCGGAACGCGCCCAATTGTCTTGACCAAGGACCACTCTGTTTCGCCGCCGGAATGCTCATCGCCTGCCAACCTCTCCCCAGAAAACATGGTCCCGCATTGTAACACATCAACCTCACGGTGCCACGTCGCTCGGAGCAGACGATTCCCCCGACGCCTGACGGCGACGATGCTTCTCGCGATAGAGCCGGTATAACCGTTGGTGCTTGTCGGTCATGTCGATCGCCCGGCCCCGAATGTACACCTGCTCCGCCTTCGTCCCAATCTCCAGCGGGTGCCCGTCGCTGATCACCAGCGTGGCATCCTTACCCACCTCGAGACTCCCCAGCAGGTCGTCGATCCCCAGCACCCGAGCCGCATCCCAAGTGATCGCCGCCAGACCCTGCTCCGGCGGCAGACCAAAAGCGACCGCGGCCGCCGCATGCTGGGCCAGTCGATAGGCGTAGGCGGGAACCACGTCGCCCGCGATGCAGAACGGTACGCCCGCTTCATGCAAACGCCGCGCCGTCTGGTAGCCCTCGTCGTAACCCTCCCAGGCCTGAGCCGGACCGTCGAAAACCCCCGTCACGATGACCCCCACCTCGCGTCCTGCCAACTGCTCCGCGAGCCGTCCCAAGTCGCGCCCACCGGCCAGAATGACTCGTAACTGCTCCTGCTCCGCCCAACTCACGGCCGCTTGGATCTGCCGTAAATCAACCACCGAAATGATCACCGGCAGCTCCCGATCCAAGACCGGCAGCAAGGCTTCCCAACGCGTGTCCCGCGGCGGGGCCGGCAAGCCGTCCTCCCCGCTCGCCTCCCGAGCTTGCCGATAGCGGCGTGCCTTGTCGAACGCTTCCTGAAGCCGAGCCAGCTCGCCAGCATAACGTTCCAGATCGCCCATCCCCGGCCATTCGATGACCATGCCCAGCCCCTCGCGCAACGTCATCTCCTCCCACGTCCAACCGTCGGTCATCATCGCCGCGGGCATGCCCGCGATCAAACTGCCGCGAGGCGACGGGACGACCGTGGTGACCCCGTGGACGGCCGCTACCGAAAGATGCGCACTGGCCGTGTGATAGGCTACCTGGGCGCGAATCATGGGGTTGATCTGGCCCAGTTCCTCCAGGTCCGTGCTCTCCGTGATCCGACCGATTTCCGATAAGCCCAGGCTGCTGCTGCTGTGAATGAAGCCCGGATAAACGTGCTTTCCCGTCGCGTCGATGACCTCGGCCACCGCCGGGATCTCCACCTCGACCCCCACCGCAGTGAGCTTGCCGTCCGCAAACAACACCGTGCCTTCCTCGATCACCCCCTGCGAAACGGTATGCACCGTGCCGCCCACAATCGCGATGGGCTGCGATTGGACAGGTGCCGGCGTTCGAGCCAACGCGGCTGGCAATCCCGAACAGACCGTGATCAGCAAGCAGGCGGCGGCCATCAGCCGCCCCAACATACGTCTTCTAACAATGAGGATGCTCATGGTCTCACTCGTCCTCCTCTTCCGATTCGCCCTGGTCTTCGTCCCGTCTCTCCAAGAGCTGCCGCATGATAACCGACCGCTCGTCCTGGACCGCCTCACGCAACTGCTGGTCTTCCTCCCGGTCAAAGTACTTCCGCCCGTCCACCCAGGTCTGTTGCGGGATCGAAAAGCTGGATAACGGATGCCCGTTCCAGAGTACGAAATCGGCGTCCTTGCCGGATTCGAGCGTACCCGTGCGATGCTCGATCCCCAGGATCCGAGCCGGATTCCGCGTGATCATGTCCATGGCGTCGATCTCGCCCACGCCCGTCTTCAACGTCTTGGCCGCCTCCCAATTCATCCGCGTGGCCAGACGCGTGTCGTCCGAATGCAACGCCGTCACAACTCCGACGTCGCTCAGCAACCGCGCGTTGTACAAAATGCCGTCCTGCGCCTCGACCTTGAACGACGACCAATCCGTCCATACCACCGCAGCCGCACCATGCTCCCGTAACTCGTCCGCAATCTTGTAACCCTCCAATGTGTGCTCGAAAGAAGCGATCGTGAACCCGAAATCCTCGGCCACCCGCAACATCATCAGCATCTCGTCCTGACGATAGGCGTGCACATGAGCACGCCGCTCGCCCCGAATCACTTCCAATAACGCTTCCAGCTGCAAGTCGCGGCGCACCGGCAAACCCTCCCCGTGCCGCTCGTAACGCTCCCGTGACTCGCCGTATGCCACCGCCGCCTGCAACGCGTCGCGCAGCAGCTGTTCCACGCCCTGGCGGGTATTGGGAAACCGCGACGAGGCACGCTTCACGTTCTCTCCCAACGCCAGCTTCAAACCCGGTGCCGCGTCGGCGATCAATAAATCCCGGGGCAAGTCGCCCCATCGCAACTTGATCACCGCGTTCTGACCGCCGATCGGATTGGCCGAGCCGTGCAGCAGACTGGTGCTCGTCAATCCCCCGGCCAGCAGCCGATAGATCCAGACGTTGTCGCTGGTCATCACATCGGCGATCCGCGTCTCGGACGTGATCGCATCCCCCGTTTCATTCACACCGCCCAAAATACTGGTGTGCAGATGCGGATCGATCAGCCCCGGCGTTACATGCTGGCCCGCCGCGTCGATCACCTTCGCTCCCGCCGGAACGGCCAGCTCTCGACCCACCTGCACGATCACCCCGCGGGTGACCAGCATGTCGGCCTCCTCCAGCACGCCCTGCGGACCCTGGGTCCAGATGGTGGCGTTGCGAATCAAGACCTGCCGAGGCTGCTCGGGAAGCTCCGTCCTGCCGTACTCCATCGAGGGAAACCGGGCGGGCAGGTCCAGCGGCCGCCGCGGGGACGGCGAGGCGCGCTCCTCCGGCTCCGGACCTTCGCTGCGAGTCGCGGTCCAAACAAAAAACTCGCCGCCCGCCGTCTCGCCCGCTCCCAGTAGCTGCTCCTGGCCCACCTCAGCTGACAACCGGTACATGCCGGACCCGCCCAGTTCCCGGCCGTCCAAACGCATCGTCAATCGCGGTCCTTCCAGCTTCAGTGATTCCAGCCGAGTTCGCTGTTCCCCGATTTCGAACTCGCCCCGCAACCGCTCCGGCGTGCCACGGATGTGCAGCACCCCTTCGCTCAAGTCCGCCAACGCGGGCAACGCCCAACGGCCGCGTGGCTCCGACTTCGCCGGCTCCACAGCAAACTTCACACCATCGACCCAGACCTCCAAAATCCGACTGCCCGACTCGAATAGGTCTCCGTCGGTCACGAAGAAACTGGCTGCCTTGTCCTTCTCCAGGCTCCCATAACGATGCGAGACGCCCAGCATCTCCGCCGGCCGAGACGTCAACGCCGTCAGCGCCGCCTGCGGGCATAACCCGCGCTCGACGGCAGCCCGCAACCGCTCCAAAAAACCATCGCCGCTGCCGTGCGACGTCAGCAGCAGCGGCACGCCCGCCTCCGCTAAACGCCCCGCGTTCGCAGCCGCCAAATGGTAATGACGCAGACGCTCCAGAGACACCGACAGCGCCGCTTCCGGAGTACCCACCTCCGGCGCCTCCGGAAAAGCCAGCGGTAAGATCACCGGTAACTCGGTCTCGGCAATGGCCGGCAACCAGCGATACTCTTTGCCACTCCCCCGCACCCACACCTTCAGCCCGAACTCGTCCGCCAAGGCCGCCGCCCGGAAAACGCAGTGCTCGTCCGCCGTGTCAATCAAAAACGGCGTCCCCGACTCCCACGCCGCCGCTAACGCGGCCAAGGCACGGTTGACCTCCGGACGGGCTAAACCCGGGTCCTCCGCAAAAGCCGCTTGCGCCGCCGAATACCACTCGGCATCCAAAAACGTCTGCCGAATCAATGCCACCGAGCCCATCAGCGAATTCGGATAGCCCCCCGGATGATGCTCCGAACGATGAAACGACAAGGCCTGTAGAACATCCGGACCCACAATCTGGCGGTTCGCCTCGCCTTCCCCTAAACTTACGACAGCACTGGAACCCCGCAACAACCCCACCGGCGGGACCACGTGCGCCGCCACAAAACCCTGCGAACGCAAACGACCCGCCTCCTCCGACCGCGGACGAAAATCAACCGCACTCCGGTAATGGCTCCGCACATGCGGATTCCAATGAACATGCGATTCGTGCGGAGGCTTTTCCGGCAGCCCGTAATGCGTGTACGCCTCCAGAAAACCCGGATAAATCGTCTTACCCGCTAGATCGATGACCCAAGCGTCCGCCGGGATCGCCACGCGACGTCCCACCGCTTCAATCACTCCATCCCGAATAACCAAGTCCCCCCGCCCGATCTCCCGGCCCGCTGAACGCACAATCCGCGCGTTAATCAAAGCGAACACGGCAGGCGTCTGCTCGCGAATACCAATCGGTCGAGCGGTATGCGAATCCGCCCGAACGGGTGTCCCGAAGCTGATAACCGCCAGTGCCAGCAGTAAGCGATGCATGAGCGTTCCCCGCTGAATACCAAAAAGAACATCCGACATCACGCCGATTGTACTCACACAATCCCCCCCTGTAAAACACCCGCACGCCCCAGCTTGCCCTCCCTCACAGGAAAAAAAAGGGCACTAACCCCATTTTTACTTCCGGTGCGTCGGTGAATCGGTGGTTGGTGCTTGGTGCTTGGTGGTTGGTGGTTGGTGGTTGGTGGTTGGTGGTTGGTGGTTGGTGGTTGGTGGTTGGTGGTTGGTGGTTGGTGGTTGGTGGTTGGTGGTTGGTGGTTGGTGGTTGGTGGTTGGTGGTT
>SLMF01000354.1 GCA_007133715.1 Planctomycetaceae bacterium | reverse complement strand
CCCGGCACGTGGCGCACAGCCTGGCCGATAGCTGGATCCGCTACGGGGCCGAGAAGCGCGAGGTGCGCATCGAGGGACCCGATGGCAAGGTCAATGTCAGTCGTCGCGAACGGGCGGATCCGGCCCGCCGGGCATTTCACGAATCGGTTTCAGGCGTTATCTTGAGGGAAAGTCCGGCTTCGATACGGCCGCCTCGACGCAGCCGCACGTCGGCTCCGGACGTCTTCTTTGGTTGTAGATGGTTTCCTCGAAAGACGGATGAACGCCCCATGCCACGCGGAAAGACCTTTGATAACGCCGCTCACGCCATCGGCGATACCCCGATGATTCGCATCAACCGGTTGATTCCGGAAAATCAGGCGACCGTGTTCGCCAAATGCGAGTTCTTCAACCCGCTGAACAGCGTGAAGGACCGGATCGGCGTCGCCATGATCGAAGCTGCCGAACGGGACGGACGGATCCAGCCCGATACCCATATTATCGAGCCGACCAGCGGGAACACGGGGATCGCCCTGGCCTTCGTCTGTGCCGCCAAACAGTATCGGCTGACCCTGGCCATGCCCGAATCGATGTCGGTCGAGCGGCGGATGCTGTTGCGAGCGATGGGTGCCCATCTGGTGTTGACCCCCGCGGCCGAGGGCATGAAAGGGGCCATCAACACGGCCCACGAGTTGGTTGCGCGGCAACAAAACGCCTGGATGCCCCAACAATTCGAAAATCCCGCCAACCCCGACATCCACGAACAGACCACCGGTGAGGAAATCTGGCAGGACAGCGGCGGAAAGATCGATGCCATCGTGGCCGGGGTCGGTACCGGGGGGACCCTGACCGGCGTGGGACGCTGCATCAAGGCCAAAAACCCCGACTTTAAGGTGATTGCGGTCGAGCCCAAGAATTCGCCCGTGATCAGCGGCGGATCGCCGGGAAAACATCGCATCCAAGGTATCGGAGCCGGCTTCGTTCCCAAAAACCTGGATACGTCCCTGATCGATGACGTGATTCAAGTTGAAGATGAAGTGTCGTTCGAATGGGGAAAGCGACTGGCGATGTACGAGGGGATCGTGGCCGGGATCAGCAGCGGGGCGAACATCTGGGCGGCCGCCCAGGTGGCCGCGCGGCCGGAATTCAAAGGCAAACGCATCGTGACCATCATGTGCAGCTTGGGCGAACGGTATCTTTCCACGCCTTTATTCGGCGGACTGGCGGAGTAGCCCGGCATGCAACTGCCCGCGATCGATCAGATTGGTGTCATTGTCGTCGACCATGGCTCGCGTCGCGAGGAGAGTAACGCACTGCTGGTCGAGGTGGCGGAGCTGTTTCACCAGCGGAGCGGCTATGCGATTGTCGAACCGGCCCACATGGACTTGGCCGAACCGACGATCGCCGAGGCTTTCGACCGCTGCGTGTCGCGGGGTGCTAAGATGGTGGTAATTCACCCCTATTTCTTACTTCCAGGACGGCATTGGAGGCGGGACGTGCCCGCGCTGGCCGCCGCCGCCGCCGCCCGGCACCCCGACGTACCCTTCCTGGTCACCGCCCCCCTGGGTCTGCACCCCCTGATGGCCGAGATCATGCAGCAGCGCATCGCCCGGTGCTTGCAACGTGTCCAAGGTCACGAGGATGCGTGTGATGTGTGCCAGTACCACGACGACTGCGCCGTGCCGGCCGACGGCGACGAGGATGCTTAGCCGCCAACTCACACGAGCGAATCAGCGTGCTTATGAAAGTTGTCATCACGGATTTTTTGAACGATGATCTGGCACCCGAATTGGCAGTGCTCGAGCCGATCGCCGAGGTCCAAGCGCTGAATGCGTGTCACGAAGACGGCCTGATCGGACGGGTCGAAGACGCCGATGCCCTGATGATGTACCACGAGCTGCAGCTGACTCGCCAGACGATTGCCCGGCTGCAGCGTTGCCGGTTGATCATTCGTTGCGGGGTGGGCTACGACAATGTGGACTGGGCTTATGCTGCCCAGCGGGGGATCCCGGTGGCCAACATTCCGGACTACGGGACGGAGGAGGTGGCCGATTCGGCGATCGGCTTGACCCTGGCCCTGACTCGCGGTTTTTCCCGCGCAAACGTACATTTGCGAGATCGTCGCGGACCCTGGTCGGCCGACATCCCCAAGCCGCTGCATCGTTTGCGAGGCCGCACGTTCGGCATTGTGGGGCTGGGCCGGATCGGCACGGCCACCGCGTTGCGTGCCAAGTCGCTGGGCATGCAGGTGTGGTATTATGACCCTTACAAGCCGTCGGGTTACGATAAGTCGTTGGGGCTGACCCGCGCCGACCGTCTCGAAGAACTGCTGGAACAGGCCCGGGTGCTCAGTCTGCATTGCCCCTTGACTTCGGAAACGCGTCACTTGGTCAATGCGCGGGCGCTCGACCGCCTGCCCCCGTCCTCGTACCTGGTCAACACGGCGCGGGGCGGTGTGGTACAGGCCGCAGCGGTGGTGGCCGCCATCGAATCCGGGCAACTGGCCGGGGCCGCGATCGATGTGCTCGAACAGGAACCGGCCGACGACACGAACCCCTTGGTCGCCGCCTGGCGCGATCCCCAGCATCCGGCTCACGAGCGGGTGATCATCAACCCGCATATCGCGTTCTACTGCGAGGAAGGTTTGCTCGAGATGCGCACCAAAGGCGCCCTGGCTTGCCGCCGCGCCCTCTGCGGCCAACCGATTCCCAACGTGATCAACGGCGTGTTGCCCCTGCCCGACGGGCTGCCCGAAGCACTCGCCTGACGCTCGGGCGGGGCAACCGGCCGCGGAACGTCGTCTGTCGGTGCCTTCGCTGGCCCAGCACGTTCGATACCGCCGCGGGCAGCTTTTTCGTAGAACGGATTTCCCTCCCTTTCGCAGGAGCGAACTTATGTCGGTTGTCAAAGCACTCGTGGGACTGCTCACCGCCTGCGTGGGGGCGGTGGGCGTGGCGCTCAGCGGATTCGCGATCCACTACATCGGGCTCGGCGTCCAGGAATTCGAAAACCACTTCCCCCAAGTCATGGTTCAAGTCCACCTGACCTTGGATTCGCTTCACCAGCAGAGCCAGGCCACGGGCGATTTGCTCCAGGGAATGCGGGAACACGTCGTCATGCTCCGCGATGCGGCCGAGGAATTGGCCGATCTGAGCGAATCCCGCCCGGGCCAGCCCACCTTGCTGGAAAACCTCGAACAGGACGTGCACCGGCATCTCGAACATACCGAAGAATTCGTCGTTTCGATGCAGGCCACGCTCCGCACGCTGGGCGGAGCCTTGGCGCTGCTCGAATCGTTTCCCTTCTTCTCGCCCCGGACGCTACCCGAGCCGGCGGAGCGAGAACCGCCGTTGCGAGCCGTATCGCGAGCTTTGGAGGAAGCGGCGGATCAACTGGAACAGCTCTCGGGACTGCTCGCCCGGCTCCGCATCGATTCGACCTTGGGCCCCCGCCAGTTGGTCCAGGTCCAAGAGATCCTGGCGCGGGTCGACAGCAAATTGCAAGAGGTGCAAGCCGAGATCGGGCGGCTTGCCGAACGGGTCGAGCAAACCGGCGGGCAACTGGACCACCTCGCCGCACAGGCACCCCACCGGGTCCAGCTCATAGCCCTCGTGCTGACCGTCTTCTTTCTCTGCTTCGGCTGGTCGCAACTCGCCCTGGTCGTCGGTGGCTTGCGACCCGTATTTCGCGGGCTGGCCCCATCACGATTCCCGCTTGAGCGTGCTTAGAGACCCTAACAAAATCGCGTCGATCGCGGAGAGTTCGACCTGCATTGGACGGTTGTATTAGGGCCTCTGCGTATGACCTTTGCCTTGCCAATACACGCGACAGCGGAGCACGTAAGGGGCGGTAATTGGGGGGGCGTCAGATCGTACCATGAGTTCTTGCTGGCCGAAATTGCCGCTCAACTCCAAAAACTCGAACCCGGGAAGGCAGCCATGTCTCGTCATTCTTCCTCTCAGCTTGTGGCCCTGTTGTGCCGGGGCGAGCGGCATCAAAGAACGTATCGGTGATGTAGCAGGTGCGGCAAGGACGCGAGCCATGTTGGCGCAGCTCGAATCGCTCGACGGACGATTCCAACGGGCGAGCGAGTTGGCGACGGGCCGCAAACAGGGCATCACAAACGGGTATGCGCAAACTGGCAAACGAGGAGGGGGAACGGGGACAGCCGGACGGGGATTGACTGGGAGGTTGATGCGGGTAGATGCGACTGCCGGGGTGTTGACACGGAAACTGCAGCCTATAACACTCGGAGAGTGGTCCCCGGTAAACAAGGTTGGCTTGGTTGCCTCCTGCGGGGGCCTTTAACACCCCCCTAACGAAAAGGGAGAGAGTTATGCAACGGTTTGTGAAGTGGACGGTTGTGGCAGGCACGCTGCTTGCCGCCGTGGCCGTCAGCCAGGCGCGTACGATGCGGATCGAAGGGCTGGAGGTCACGAAGATCGAAATCGGCGCCGTGGCCCCGGAGTTCTCCTTGTTCGGCGTGGATTTGCGGTACCATTCGCTTCGCCATTACGCGGACAAGGATGCGATTGCTGTCGTGTTCCACTGCAATCACTGTCCCGTGTCGCGGATGAATGTCGATCGGCTGGTCGAATTGGGTAACCATTACCAGTCGGAACACAATGTGCAGTTCCTGGTGATCAATCCGAACCCGGTTGACAAGGTGGCTGCGGACGGGTTCATGCAGATGCTTGCGCGGGCGGAGGAGAAGGAGTTCCCGTTCCCGTACCTGTATGACGAGACCCAGCAGACGGCGGCCGCTTATGGCTCTCGGAGGACCGACACCGTGTTCCTGCTGGGACCGGTGGATGAGGAAGGCAACCGACGGGTGGCCTTTATCGGTCCGGTGGATAACCGGGGGAATGAGCCGATCCACATGGCGGTGGCACTGGACCAATTGCTGGCTGGCGAAGAGATCGAGCCCAGCGAGATCGCCACGGTTGGTTGCACGTCGAAGTATCGGAATGCACAGGAACGCGTGGCCCGGTTCGGGTATGATCCGATGGTCGACTGATTCCGCTTTTTTTGGGCGATCGTGATCGCCCTTGACGATGATGGGGGTGTCGGGCCGGGTGCTCGACGCCCGCCATCATCCCGCTCCTCTTCTTCCACCTGCTCGAACCACCGATCTCGCGCGAGTCTCCAGTCGCGGGCAGGGCCGGTTCGCTGAACTCCGGCGACAGGTAGGTTTCCCTGCACCGGGGCGGATACGTTCCTCAAGTTCACCTCGCCCAGTTTTCAGGCGTTCCGCGGCCGGGAACACGCGTTGCGGCTGGAATACCAATTGCCGCCAGAGGAATGGGTGCATGTAGCAGCCGTCAAACGCGGGCCCGAGGTCATCGTGTATCTCGACGGCCAGCCGGTCGCCAGCGGAAAACTGCCTGCCGACCTGCCCTCGCTCCCGTTCTTCTTGGGCGGCGATCCGCACGCGAACGAACTCAGCACCTGCGAGTTGGCCGACGTTCGCCTGTACCGCCAAGCCCTCTCGGCGGAGCAGATTCGACAGCAGGCAACGGCAGCCACCGACTCCCCCGAATCGCCTGCTGACGAAGCGAGCCGCCACGTTTGGACCGAGTCCCTGCGGAGCGTCCTGCAGCAAGAAGCGACTGCGAACGAATAAGTGCCGTTCGATGGGGAGTTCCCGACCCCCGGAGGCGGCTGGGGTCGGGCCTCTCAGCACCGGCAGAGATCGGGGGCGGCTCCTGGTCCCGACACGACACCGCCCAAGCTCGTCCTGTCCGACGCGGGATCACTCGGTGAAACGGAGCAGCGCGTAACGCTTCTTGCCCGCGCGCAGCACCATCACCGTCTGGCTGGCCCGATCCGCATCGGTCAAACACGTCTGCTGGTCGGTGTGACGGCGGTTATTCACATAAGCCCCACCCTGTTGGATAATCCGCCGTGCCTCGCCCTTGGACTTTGCCAAGCCGGCGGCGACCAGCGCATCGGGCAGTGCCAAGCCCTGGTCGCGGAGTTCAGCCGCAGGCAGCTCGCGGCTGGGCACGTCGGCAAAGATTTCGACCAGTTCCGCATCGGAAAGATCCTCGATCGCCGCGCCAAAAAACACCGCCGTCGCCCGCTCGGCCGTCGCCAAACCCCGGGCCCCATGCACCAGACGCGTCATTTCCTGCGCCAAACGCCGCTGACTCTCCCGCGCCTCCGGATGCTCGACACAGCTCTGCTCCAATCGCTCGATCTCCTCTCGCTCGACCTCGGTCAGCATCCGCAAACATCGCCCGGCGTCTTCATCCGCCACATTGATCCAGTACTGATAGAACGCGTACGGACTGGTGCGATCGGGATCCAACCACAACGCCCCCCGCTCGGTCTTGCCCATCTTGGCCCCGTCCGAGCGGGTCAGCAAGGGACAGGTCAAACCGTACAACGGGACGCCGTGCATGCGCCGAGCCAGATCGATACCGGACGTGATGTTGCCCCATTGATCGCTGCCGCCGACTTGCAGCTGGCAATCGTAGTTTTGACTGAGGTAGACGAAGTCGTAGGCTTGGAGCAGCATGTAGCTGAATTCGGTATAACTCATCCCGCCCTCGGCGCGTTCCAGGCGGCCGCGGACGGAGTCTTTGGCCAGCATGACGCTGACGGGGAAGTTCTTCCCCACATCGCGGAGGAAGTCCAAGTAACTGAAACCCCGCATCCAATCGGCGTTGTTCAGCAGCAGGGCCGCGTGGTCCCCCGCCTCGAAATCCAAGAAACGGCGCATCTGCCCTTCCATGCCCGCGATGTTCGCCTGCAGTTCCTCGACCGACAGCAGGTTCCGTTCCTCGCTCTTGCCGCTGGGATCCCCGATCATTCCGGTGGCGCCTCCCACCAGAGCAATGGGGCGGTGGCCGGCTCGCTGGAAGCGGCGGAGGGTCAGCAGGGGCAGCAGATGCCCCACGTGAAGGCTGGTCGCCGTCGGGTCGAACCCGACGTAAACGCGACGGCTTCCCGAACGCAGCCAAGCGGACAGAGAGCAAGCGTCGGTTGTCTGGTGGATCAGTCCACGCCAACCGAGTTCGCTGTAGATGTCGTTCATCAAGGTTCCCTATCTCTCAGGAATCGGACGTCACCAAGGACGCCCAGTATACCCAGTTCTCTCGTCATGAGCACCCCGCGGGTCGTAGCAAGCGGGATCGCGACCCGTGGGGAGAGCCTGTGAGATGAGGGAGGTTCCGGGGGCCCCACGCGGCTGGCCGGGGCCCCGGCTTTCGAGCGGCAACCGAACTCAGACCGTCTCGGGCAACGCGAACGGCGCCCGGCGCTCGTAGTCCAGAAACGCGTTTGCTTCCGGGCTGTTGGTGAAACGCTCGTTCTCCGCATCCCACAACAGCCGCTGGCCCGTCTCGCCCGTCACCTCGCTGACCCAACGAGCAATGTTGCCCAGATGGCAGACGGTCGCCGAGCGGTGCCCGGTCTCGGCATTGGCCACCGGATCCCGCCGCTCTTTGATGCACTGGATCCAATCCGCGTGATGGTTCGTGCTGCGGTACAGTTGAACCTCCGGATCCTCGAGGGGCTCTGCCGTCAATTCGGCCGGATCCGAACTGAAACGGCCGCGGGTCACGGTCAGCGTGCCCTTTTCGCCCACGAAGCGGACCCCGCTATTGCCCGGACCGCCTGCCAATTCCATCACGATATCGCCCGGATACTTCATCATCACCTGAGGGGCTCGCGGGCCGCGATGGCGGCCGCCCGGCGACTCGGGCGTGCTGAGCAGCGCCTGGAACGGTTCGCCCTCGGTCCAGATCTCCTCGGGACCGCTCTCGTCCATCCCCAGTCCCCACTGTGCCATATCCAGGCCGTGGCTACCCCAGTCGGTCATCTCGCCCCCTGAAAACGGACGAATCGATACCCAGCTGGGATTACTGCGATTGTCCCAGATCACAAAGTTGTACGGCGGTCGCTCCGTCGGCCCGCACCACATGTCCCAGTTCAATCCGTCGGGGATCTCCTCTTCCGGATGCCCCGGTTCCATCGGACTGTGGTAATTGGAAGCGTAAACATGGGTCAGTTTGCCGATCGCACCATTGCGTACGAAGGTGCAGCCCCGATATTCATTACCCCCCGAACGCTGCTGGCTGCCCGTCTGCAGAACCACGTCGTACTTTCGCACGGCCTGTACGATCCGTCGGCCTTCCACGAGGGTGTAGGTCAGTGGTTTTTCGCAATAGATGTCCTTGCCGGCCTGGGCGGCATGGATGCAGTTCAAGGCATGCCAATGATGCGGGGTGGCGACGATCACCGCGTTGATATCGTCCCGCTCGAGCATTTCGCGGTAATCGCCGTACACATCTTTCGCGCCCACCGATTCGGCAACTTTGCCCGCTCGCGGCAAATACACATCGCAGATGGCCGCGATATCGGCCCGTCCGGAGAACGAGCGAGCCAAACCGCTGCCCATGTTCCCCACCCCGATGCTCCCGATCACGACCCGTTCATTCGCCCCCCAAGCTCGGGACGGCATGACCCACGGAGCGGCAAAGCCGGCACAACCGGCCGCCACGCCTGCTCGTAAAAAACTCCGCCTGCTCGTAAAAAACTCCGCCTGCTCAAACTGCGCTTCATCAGCGAACTCCCTCGAAAAAAGCCCAACACGATCTCGACTCGAACGCCAGCCTAACACACCGCCGCCGAATGTCAACGCAACAGACGCCTCAACTCCAATCGCAGAGCGTGTCGATGTGGTCGGCGGAGCCCTCGCGGAGCCAGCCGTCCAGTTGGGCCGGGTCCTTCAGCTGTTGGCCTCGCTGCCGAGGGACCCAGACGAACTGGCACCCGACCTCGGCCAGCCCGCTCATGTCGCCCCACAGCTTCTCGAATTGGGCCACCGGGAAGATGTCCTCCTGGCCCTGCCCCCAACGCTTCTTGACGTCTTTCAAGGTCAGGTACGTCGGCAGCCGCTGGCTCAACCGCCGCACTTGCCGGGTGACCCGTGTTTCATCCGCCAACTGCTCGCGGGCGAGTTCGAATACGTTCAGCAGCTGATCGATGTCGATCCAGGTGGTCAGTGTGTTGTAATAGGTCAAGCGGAACTCGTCCTCTTCACGCGGGATGGCCAGGCTTTCCACCAGCCGGACCTGCCCGTTGATGCGTGCCAACCCGCCGCCTTGATCTTCGATCCGCCGCCCGATGACTTCGTAGGTCAAGCAATTTCGGTTGCGGATGTGCATTCCCAGCAACTGCGGGTCCAGGCAGGCGCCCAGCGTGTCGATGTTGTGCAGCAGCAGGTACCGCAGTTGCGGCCGCTGCTGCAGCATCCGTCGCAGGGTTCCGTTGCGGAGCAGGTTGGCGATTTCGAACCAGTGGCCGACCGGATGCAGGCATTGCAGGGGCAGGTTGTCGGTAT